>CAISOV010000130.1 GCA_903887175.1 uncultured Micrococcales bacterium | reverse complement strand
TAGTAATAAACCCGGTTAGACCAAGACCACCGATGGTGGCGCGAAACAAGTCAACGTTTTTTTCACGCGAGCACTCAAGCATGCTGCTGTCGCTGCGAACCAGAGTGAAAGAGACCACGTGATCACCGAAAGTGCCCATGGAGTGGTGATTTTTGCCGTGAACGTCATTAGCGATCGCCCCAGCGAGCGAAACATATTGGGTGCCGGGAGTAACAGCCAGCATGAACCCCTGCGGCGCGAAAGTGCGTTGAATCTCGCCCAGGCTCACGCCAGCCTGCGCGGTGAGCAAACCGGTTTCGGGGTCAAAAGCTATAAAGTTGTCGAGCGCCGCAGAACTCAGCAGCTTGCCCCCGGGGTTTAGGCAAACATCGCCATAGCTTCGCCCCAAGCCACGAGGCAAAATAGATGAGTTGCTCTGACCGACCAGCTCTTCGGCAGTGCTGCTGGCTAACACCAGCTGTTGGCTTTCAACAGGCAGGCGGCCCCAGCTTTGCAAGTTGCTCATCAGACCGGCTTTCTAAAGACAAAACGCTTGTCGAGTTGATATTTCAAGTAATAGCCAACCACGAGGCCCAAGCCACCACCCACATATCGCATCACTGTGTTCTGAAAAATTGCGTCAAAACCCAATTCACCAGCCCAAAAAATGGTGGTCGTTGCTACGCCGAAGAATCCGTAAAAAATTATTAGTTTCAAATCATGGCTTGCTGACTTGGTTTCATAACGAAAAATGTATTTCTTATCGAGCACATATTTCAGAACTAAGCCTGTGCCGGTGCCTGCAACCAGCGCCAGCCAAATCTTGAAAGGCCCGCCATAAAAACTATCAACCAAAAACTGGGTTGCAAAGTTAGTCGCAATGGCTAGCGAAGCAAACCAAGAATATGCGGCAACGAGTTTCACTGAGCGCCTTTTAGACAAAACTTGAACTTTGCCTAAGCCATCATGTCGCGCACCAGAGGCACAACTTTGGTGGCATAAAGCTCGATCGATTTCATCAGCTTGCTGTGAGGCACTGAACCGTTGGCATATTTCAAATCAAAACGTTCGGCGCCAACTGACTCAAGAGCATGAACAATTTTTGCGGCAACAGTCTCGGGTGAACCAACATAAAGCGACCCATATTCAACTTCAGCCAAATAGCGCTCTTTGGTGGCAGGTGGCCAACCGCGCTCGGCACCCAGTCGGCTAATGAAACTCTCATAGTGAGGCCAAAGCTCTTCGACTGCCTGATCATCTGTTTCAGCAATGTGACCTGGTGAGTGAATCGAGATCGGCAACAACGGGCGTTCAAGCTGTTCAAGCGCATCTCGATAAAGTTTTGCGAAAGGTGCGAACCTTGCCGGGTCGCCGCCAATAATCGCCAAAGCCATTGGAATGTTTAGACGGGCAGCACGAATAACCGATTCTGGGCTGCCACCAACACCAACCCGCAAACCAATGCCTGACTCAGTTTTAGGGTAAACCTCTTGGTTGGTGAGCGATGCACGAGTTTGGCCCTGCCAAGTGACTGGCTGCTCTGTGAGCAGTTGCACCAGCAACTCTAGTTTTTCTTCGAAAAGAACGTGATAGGCATTCAAGTCGTAGCCAAAAAGCGGGAACGATTCGGTGAAAGAACCGCGGCCAGCAGTGATTTCGGCTCGTCCGTTAGAAAGAGCAGCCAAAGTTGCAAAGCGTTGATACACCCGCACCGGGTCATCGCTCGACAACACCGTCACACCGGTGCCGAGTCTGATCTGGTTGGTAACAGTGGCGATTCCAGCCAGCACTGTGTCTGGGGCTGAAACAGCAAAATCATCACGGTGGTGCTCACCAATATTTATGGCATAGAGCCCAAGCTCGTCGGCGTGCACCGCCTGCTTGACAATGTCGCGAATCACCTGACCATGCGTCTGAGTGTTGCCAGCATCGTCTTGGTTAGTGTCACCAAAGGTGTCAAGACCAAACTTGAGGTTTGCGGGGTTCATAACAAAAGCCTACCTTTTAGAAAAAAGACAAACAGTGCCGGCTTATTTGAGGCTGCCACTAGCAAACGCTAAGAGATATAGTCAGGTGCCGCTGGCAAACCTAAAAAGGTTTCGAGCACCGTGGCTTTAGCTTTGTGCATTTGAATCGACAAAGTTTTGCCCACAAAGCGATAGTGCCAAGGTTCAAACTGGTAGCCAGTGATTTTGGTTTGGCCCTGCGGGTAACGCAAGATGAAACCATACCTCCAAGAGTTTGCTACCAACCAAGCACTAGCTTTCGTCGTTGAAAAACAAACTTTCACAACACAACCCTGACCATATGCGGCAAGGTCGGCGGCAAGCCCGGTTTGGTGCTCGCTATAACCCGGTTTGGCTGCCA
Source organism: uncultured Micrococcales bacterium (assembly GCA_903887175.1). Lineage (GTDB taxonomy): Bacteria > Actinomycetota > Actinomycetes > Actinomycetales > Microbacteriaceae > Rhodoluna. Next base: position 1,037 of record CAISOV010000130.1, on the reverse strand, counting down.
ACCTTTGGCCACGCAACAAACCCAATTTGGCCACATCTCGCCGATAAATGGCTCGTTGACTGTAATAGCCGCGGTATCCGCTAGAAATATAAAGGTCGCCATCGCCAGCCTTAGCCATGCCGTGGCGCATTCGCGCAAAAGCATCTGCAGCAGGTTTTGCGAGGTTGACCGCGCCAAACTGGGCCGGACCATAAGTAACAGGAGTCAATGGGCGGGTTTTGTTCACCACAACCGTTAGTGAGCTGGCCGAATCGATGTCATAACCTAAAACTGTGGTCGGGGTTGTTGCCGAAGCCGGCAGGGCCGAGCTGCCGCCCAAAGCCGCAGCTGACACAAAGGCGGCGCCCAAAGCCAAGGCCGTAAAGGTGCGGCTAAAGCCAGCAAAAGTTTTCACTTCACTAGCTTTTCATGCGCCGAGTAGTTTTGAGCAGTAACTCGCTGAGGCAACCCTGAAGTGTTTAGGCAAAAGGGTTCGGGGTCATGGTGTATTTCGTGCTGAGGTACTCAAAGATTCCCTCTGCGCCACCTTCGCGACCCAGACCAGACATCTTCACGCCGCCGAATGGGGCTGAAGCGTTTGACATAACGCCTACGTTTAGGCCCATCATGCCGGTTTTTAGACTCTCGATCAAACGCTGGCCGCGAGCCAAGTCTTGCGTGAAAACATAACTCGCCAAACCATATTCGGTGTCGTTTGCAATAGCAACGGCTTCGGCTTCGGTGTCAAAAGTGACAATCGAAAGCACAGGTCCGAAGATTTCTTCGGTCAAAATCTCACTGCCAGGCTGCACATTTGTCACGACGGTTGGCTCAAAGAAGGTGCCGGGGCCTTCGATTTCGTTACCACCAGTGGTGACCTTCGCGCCACGACTCACAGCGTCGGCAACAAGTGACTTAGCTTTGTTCACAGCAGCAGAATCGATAAGTGGGCCAATGGTGACGCCGTCTTCGGTGCCGCGGCCAATCTTCATAGCGGCAACGCGAGCGGTGACCTTGGCTGCAAAAGCCTCAGCTACATCGGCGTGAACAATGAAACG
>CAISOV010000129.1 GCA_903887175.1 uncultured Micrococcales bacterium | reverse complement strand
GGGTTCTACAACACTCTGACCGTTCCTGCGGCTTCAACAGCAACTACCATCACTCGCATTCCAGGCGCCTTGCCTGCCGGTGCGATGACTGGTTACATGCTGACCACAGCTTCAGGCACTGACTACATATATGACATTGGCGCAGTCACGTTCTCGAACGCGATTACTACGCAGTTGGCTCCGTGGGTTGGAACTTTGAGTGCCCTAACTTCATCGACAGGAACATTCTCGCCAGCTTTCAATTCTGCAACTAGCAGTTACGTGGTAGCTGTTGCAGCAACGGCAACAACCGCCACGGTTACAGCTACAGCTACTGCTGCAGGTGAGACCATCGTCGTAAATGGAACGCCGGTGGCATCAGGAGTTGCATCTGCAGCTATTTCGCTGTCAACTACTGCTGCGACAACTGTGAGTGTTGTTTCAACATCAAGTGATGGCTCTAACTCGAGCTACTACACAATCACTTATGTAAGACAGGGCTTGACACCTACCCTAAGCACGCGTTTGTTGACAAGTTTGGGAATCAGTTCAAGCGTCACCAACTACAACGCGCTTTACAGCTACAACATCACATCGACGGCTGGAGAAGTTAGGTTGGGCACACCGACCGCGACGACACTTCCGTTCCAGGTTGTCGGCCTTGCTGGTGGCCAGCAGGTCAGCATAACTGTGGCCGTTTCGCGTTCTGGTTATGCAACAACGTCGGTAACAGTTAGCGCGACTGCTTTGAATTCGGTCGCTTTGACTCCGCTATTTGATGCTCCAGTTGCAACTCAAACCGGCTTTACGGTGAACGTGAAGAACTATAACGCTGCTTATACCTTCACACCATCAGTTACGGCCGGTTACACGGTGACCAAGGGCTCGCCTACTGGGCCTAATCTTCCGTTCACTGTGGTTGGTCCACTATCAGCAGGTCAAAGCCCAGTCTTGACTGTGACCGTAACTAAGACCGGCTCAACTGCCGGTGTCAACTCTGTTACCACCTTCACGATTGCCAGCCTAGGTTTGCAATCAAGCGGTGCACCGAGACTGGTTGGAGCAAGCAAGGCAGCGTCTGCCACTAAGGCTAAGGCAGCCAAGCTTAAGGCAGCCAAGATCAAGGCTGCAAAACTGAAGGCGATTAAGCTCAAGAAGTAAAGCATCAGGTTTGACGGGTCTCTGCGGTTTCTTGCAGAGACCCGTCTTTCTTAATTGCCAATGGGTTCAAAAGAACATATTTGTGCTCATCAGACATATAGGATTTTTGCAGGGCTAACTTGCTAGAAAGGTGCGTTTTGACCGATCAAAACTTTGCAGACGAAATCGTCGCTAAACCACTGCGTCACGTTTGGCGTTGGGTCGTAGGCGCGTTCTTATTGCTTGGTGTTTATGCACTCTGTTGGTCTATCGCAACCTCACCGAACATCGACGGCGCGGTTTTTGGCAAGTACGTTTTCAATGGCCTAATCATTGACGGCGCCATCAAAACAGTTTGGATTACGGCTGTTTCAATGATTGTGGCAACCGTATTAGCCACTCTTTTGGCAATCATGCGACTTTCCACGAATCCGTTGCTAAAAGGTTTTTCTATTGCTTTTGTAGCGTTCTTTAGAGGCACTCCATTGCTGCTGCAAATCGTTTTCTGGGGCTTCTTGGGCCTGATTTGGCCGCTAACCACTATTGGCATTCCCTTCACTGACATTGTGTTCTTTCAAGCCAAGACGAGCGATGTTATGTCACCAATTTTTGCGGGCATCATCGCACTCTCGCTGAATGAAGCAGCCTATGCGTCTGAGATCGTTAGAGCGGGCATTTTGTCAGTCGACGTTGGTCAGACAGAGGCCGCCAAATCATTGGGCATGGGCGCTGGCTACACTCTGCGCCGCATCGTATTACCGCAAGCGATGCGAGTGATTATTCCGCCGATGGGTAACGAAACAATTTCGATGCTTAAAAGCACAGCCATGCTAAGCCTTGTGGCCGTTACCGAGCTGTACACCAGGGCACAGATCATTTCGGCTACCAACTATAAGCAGGTCGAGTTGATGGCTGTTGCAGGCTTTTGGTACCTCATCATGAACGCAATTTTGTCGGTTCCACAGAGTTATCTTGAACACCGCTATGGCAAGGGCGTGGCTAACCAAAACGAGCGCTGGTTTAGATTGCCGTTTAGAGGGGCAAAACAGTGAATGCGAAGTTGAGCAAAACTATGCCGATGGTTGAAGCCATTAACGTCAAGAAACGATTCGGGTCAAATGAGGTGCTCAAAGGCATCAGTCTTCGGGTTGAACCCGGGCAGGTGCTTTGCCTTATCGGCCCAAGTGGCTCTGGCAAATCAACTATATTGCGTTGCTTGAACCATCTAGAGAGCATCAATGCAGGTCGAATTTATGTTGATGGCACGTTGATGGGGTATCGCGAAGAAGGCAGCGCCCTGCACGAAATGCACCCTCGCGATATTGCCGCACAACGGCAACACATAGGCATGGTGTTTCAACGTTTCAACCTTTTTCCGCATTTAACCGCACTACAGAACATAGCTGAAGCTCCGATTGGCGTGCAGGGGGTGCCCCGTGAAGAGGCGCTTGAGCAAGCCGCGCAACTGCTAGCTCGTGTCGGCCTTTCTGACAAGGCAGATCACTACCCATCTCAACTGTCGGGTGGTCAGCAGCAGCGCGTTGCTATCGCAAGAGCTCTTGCGATGAAGCCTAAGCTCATGCTGTTCGACGAGCCGACTTCGGCACTTGACCCAGAACTTGTCGGTGATGTTCTTGAAGTTATGAAGCAACTTGCCAAAGAGGGCATGACGATGATTGTGGTTACACACGAGATGGGCTTCGCGCGCGAGGTAGCCGATCAGGTGGTCTTCATGGACGACGGTCGCATAGTCGAGGTTGGAACACCTGCGCAGGTTATTGACAACCCTCAGCATGAGCGCACCACTGCATTCATTCGTTCTGTGTTGTAATCACGTCGTATTTTTCGCAGACAAGCTTTTTGAGGCACGAATCGGTTTGTAAAGATTCTGTTAAGTCACGACTTTATTGGCTCTGCGGTCATTAGTCTTGTTCAAGTAAAAGATTTTCTAATATAAGGAGCCCGCTTGTCATTCTCAAAACACTCAATCGCCGGTGCAATCGCTGGCTTTGCAATTCTTGCGCTTAGCGCCTGTTCAAGCGCTGGCACCGCTGACGTTTCAACAATCATTGCCAACACCAAAGTTGACACAACTGCTGCAGCCCTGTTGCCTGCTACTTACAAGACCAATGGAATCAACATCGGAAGCGACATTCCATATGCGCCGATGGAGCTTTTCAAAGAAGACGGCACAACCGTTACCGGCGTTGACTATGACCTTTCACAACTAATTGCAGCCAAGTTGGGCGTGACCATTTCGTTCAACAAGCAGGCTTGGGACTCAATCATTCCTTCAGTGCAGGCCGGCAACCACGACATGATCATGTCTGGCATGAACGACACCATGGAGCGTCAATCACAGCTAACTTTCGTTGACTATTTCAAAGGTGGCTTCTCGATTGTTGTTGCTAAGGGCAACCCTGAAGGCGTTCACACGCTAACTGACCTTTGCGGCAAAACCGCTGTAGTTCAGCAGCAAACAACTCAGGGTGACATGCTTCGCAAGCTTGACTGTGGCGCCGCTGGCCCAGTTAAACTGCAGGAATACCCAACTGACCCTGAAGCCGTTACCGCACTTGTGGCAGGCAAGGGTGCAGCTGATGTCATGGACACTCCGATTGCTGCCTATGCAGCTCTTCAGCAGCCTTCGAAGCTCGAACTAGTTGTCGACCCAGCTAACCCGAACGGTTACACCCCGGTCTACACAGGCATTGGCGTGCTTAAGGGTAACGATGCGCTTGCTAACGCGATTCAGGCCGCATTGAACTCAGCCATCGCAGACGGCAGTTACAAGGCTGTTCTAGACAGTTGGAACCTCGGCACTTTCGCGGTAACCGAGGCATCGATCAACGGCACCAAATAGGGTTCTATAAATATTAAGCGGGGATGCACTTCAGTGTGCATCCCCGTTATTTTTTTGAGCGATACTTTAACAATGCCGCAATCAGTTCGCATGCTAACTTCGACCGCCGAGATTCAAGAGGCCAGTCGATTCTTCAAGCATGTCTGGGGTGGCGATGAAGATGTCGTGCCTGCAGACATCGCAATCGCGTCGGGGCACGCGGGCGGTTACCTAAGCGGTGCGTTCACAGATGACGGAACTTTGGTTGCAGCTTGCTATGGGTTTTTGGGTAGTAGCGCTGGAATGCGCACACTGCATTCGCACGTTACGGCTTCAATCGCACCAGGTGCCGGTTTTCTGCTAAAGCAGCATCAGCGCGAGTGGGCTCTTGCAAGAGACCTCGATGCAATAACTTGGACCTTTGACCCACTTGTTCGTCGAAACAGCGTATTCAATCTCGAGAAATTGGGCGCACAGGCCGTCGACTATTTAGTGAATTTCTATGGCAAGATGCAAGACGAAATAAACTTCGGCGATGAGTCTGATCGTGTCTTTGCAATGTGGCGCCTATTGCAAGTTCCCCAAACTTTCTCTCAATCGGCATTGATTATGGCAGCGATAACTGTTGACGAATCTGCGCAACCGGTTATCGATAGCAGTTATCTGAACGCGGTTGAAAATCGAGTGGCGATTTCTATTACGTTGCCAGAAGATATCGAACTTATGCGCAAGACCAACCTCGATCTTGCCAAGCGCTGGAGGCTTGCAGTGCGTGAAGTGCTGAAGACTTGTTTCGAGGCTGGCGCAGTGGTGCGCAGCATGACAGACAATCGAGCGTCGTTATTGGTCGAATGGCCTATTTTAGGAGTCAAATGAAGCTCGAGGCAGTTGAACTTTTACGTCTAAACGTTCCTCTCAAAGGTGCGTTTCGCACTTCATTCAGTAGCATCAACACTCACCAGGTTCTTTGGGTGCATGCCATTACTGATGTTGGTGAGGGCTGGGCTGAATGCGGAGCAAACGAGCGCCCCGATTATTCGAGCGAGTTTCACCACGGTGCGGCCACCGTGCTCAAGGAATTTCTTCTGCCAGATGTTTTCGCTCTGGGCGACGATTTGAACGCCGAGGCAGTCGCGCCCACCTTGCACTGGGCAAAAGGCCACCGAATGGCTAAAGCTGCTATCGAGACCGCCGTTTTAGACGCGCAGCTTAGGGCTGCTGGCGTTTCGTTAGCGAGCTATCTTGGCGCCACCAAGGCGCGTGTGCCTGCTGGGGTGTCGGTTGGAATCATGAATAGCTTTGACGAACTACTGACGCACGTTGAAGGCTATTTGGCTGAGGGCTATCTGCGAATCAAGCTCAAAATTGAGCCTGGTTGGGACTATGAGCCTGTGAGGTTAGTCAGAGAAACCTTTGGCGATGATCTATTACTGCAGGTTGATGCCAACACTGCGTACACCCGCGATGACTTCGACCTTCTTAAGCGCCTCGATGACTTCAATCTTCTGCTGATTGAGCAACCTATTGAAGAAGAAGACATTTTGGGGCACGCCAAGTTGGCTGCATACATTGAAACGCCGATCTGCCTTGACGAATCTATAGTTTCGGCAGACATTGCACGTGACGCGATCGAGCTGGGCGCCGCTGAAATCATAAACATCAAGCCTTCGCGAGTTGGTGGTTACATTGAGTCACGCAAAATCCACGATGTTTCGGTCGCCAATAACATTCCGGTGTGGTGTGGTGGAATGCTCGAAACCGGCATCGGGCGAGCGGCTAACTTGGCCCTGGCTGCTATGCCCGGTTTCACCTTGCCGGGTGACACATCAGCATCTTCGCGTTATTTCGAAGTGGATACAACCGAACCGTTCGTGTTGCGAGACGGCCACATCGATGTTCCAACTGGGCCAGGAATAGGTGTCGACCCAATTCGAGAGATTGTCGACTCTTACACAGTTTCGCAAGAATGGGTTCGAGCTCTTTAAATACGCATCTCGTCTTGTGTAACGTTTGCATAACCCTTGCCCGTGCAAGCCTTTGCAGGTGCATAAAAATCAGGTTTAAGTTTTAGCGTTATTTCATGGCGCTTTCGTCATTATGTCGTTTTTAGAAGGGCGATTTCTTGTCACGTTTCATTTCACCAAAATTTCTTGCTAGTTTTGTCGCCGTTGTAGCGCTTCTTCTAGGCACTTCGCTTAACTCTGGAGTGGCACAGGCCACAGGTCTGCCGGCTAGCGTGACACTCACGGTTCACTACAACCGCGGTGACGCTGACTACGCTCACTGGAAGATCTACACCTGGAAGAACATCAAGAGTAACGACCCTGGCAATGCCGATAACGGTCGAGTAGCAGTGTCTTCAACCGACTCTTTTGGCGGCGTGTACGTAGTTCACGCAACAGGCATGACAAGCTTCAACAGTTTGGGTTTTCTAGTCACGTTCGGTGACTCGTGGACTAAAGATTTTGCGACCGACCGTTTCATCACGTCTTTTCCTTCAGGATCAGCAGAAATCTGGCTCAACAGTGGTGATGGAACTATTTACACAAGCCAGCCTGCGCCCCCTGCGCCTGCAATCGCCAGCGCAGCTTTGACCAGCTTTAACAAGTTCCATGTAATCGTAAGCCCGGCTATTGCAGTGGCGAACACCACCACAGAAGGCTTCAGTATCAATGACGGTTCAGCTGATGTTCCTGTAACAGCGGCAACGCCTACCAATGCTGCCTCAGGCAACGCCACAGGCTTTGATCTGACTATCGGTTCTAATGCAGACCTAGCAAAGACTTACACAGTTAGCCATGCTGGCTTAGTTTCTGCTGTGGCCTCAACTGCCGGGCTCTATGACTCTCAGGCTTTCGCAGACGCATTCACTTACACGGGCAATGACCTCGGCAACACCTACAACAGTGCGACTAGCGTCGACTTTAGAGTTTGGGCACCAACTGCAACTGCAGTGTCGATTATGCACCACGCCTCAGCTTCAGAGAGCCAGAGCGGTGGCACAGAGTTGGTCATGACTAAAGATGTCAACGGCACTTGGGTTTATCACTATTCAGGCAGCGGCGCCGACGGTTTCATCTATGACTACAAAGTTCATGTGAATGGCGAAGTTAACTACGCGTCTGACCCATATGCTCGGTCAAGCACGATTGATAGCGGCCACAGCGTTGTAGTCAATCTGGCTGCATCAAACCCATCCGGATGGAACACCACCACAAGCCCAAACACTGGCACTGGTAACACCGACGCTAGTATTTATGAGCTGCAGGTGCGTGACCTGTCGGCCAACGCAAACAGCGGAATTCCGGTGGCTCACCGCAAAAAGTTCTTAGGTTTAACTGATCTTGGAACCAGCTATAGCTACCAAACTTCGAAGACTGCAATCGTAAAGGGCAAATACAAGACGATTGTTACCAAATACAGCACCCCGACAGGCATCTCGGCAATCAAAGCGCTAGGCGTAACGCACGTTGAATTGTTGCCGGTCTATGACTTCAATAACTTAGGCGAGGGTGGGTCTGAAAGCAATCCGCCTTATAACTGGGGCTATGACCCAGTGAACTACAACGTGCCTGACGGTGGCTACTCGAGCAATGCGGCTGATCCATATGCCCGCATTACCGAGCTAAAGTCTGGCATCGAAACAATTCACCAACAGGGCATGCGCACCATCATGGATGTCGTCTATAACCACGTATCAGACGCATCAACTTTCAGCGAAGAGCAGATTGTTCCAGGCTATTTCTTCAGACACAATCCTGATGGCTCACTAACCAGCGCAAGTGGTTGTGGAAACGACGTTGATTCAGAGCGACCAATGGTGCGAAAGTTCATTGTCGACTCTGTCTACTACTGGGCTCACGAGTATCACTTTGATGGCTTCAGATTCGACCTCATGGGCCTCTTAGACGTAACCACGTTGAACCAAATCAGAACAGCTCTTGACACTATTGACCCAAATATTGTCATGATTGGTGAAGGTTGGAACATGGGAACAGCAACGAACCCTGCTAACCAATTAGCTGCTTCTTCGATGCCAAACATTGCTTACTTCAACGACCAGATTCGCGACTCCATCAAGGGTTCGGTTTTTACCTCGAGTGACATGGGTTTTGTGCAAGGCAACACCGGCGCTGCAGACAACGTAATTGCAGGAATCGTTGGCCAAACCGCTTTTGGTGGCCGCACATCAGCAAACTGGCTGGCCACGACCCCCGGTCAATCAGTGAACTACGTTGAGGCTCACGACAATCTAACTCTTTGGGACAAACTGAGTGCGAGCATGAGTTCAAACAACAAGGCTGCTCGCATGTTGGCTGCAGATCGTCAAGCAGCGGCGATTTTGTACACCTCACAGGGAATTCCATTTATTCAAGCGGGCCAAGAATTCTTGCGTACCAAGAATGGTGATGACAATAGTTATGCCTCTGGCGATGCTGTAAACGGCCTGAACTGGGCTGCGCGAGCTAATAACGCCTCGACCGTGAACTATTACAAGGGATTGATTGCACTGCGCAAGGCTCACGCCGGCTTCAGAATCAAGACGGCAGCGGCAATCGCTAGCAACATTTCTGTAGCAACCTCAACCAAGAGTGTTATTAAAGAAGTTATCAACGGCAAGAACGTTGGCGACACTTGGAAGACCATTGTTGTTTTGCACAACTCAAACAGTTCAGCTGTGACAATCACGTTGCCAGCGAAGGGCACTTGGGCTATTGTCGTGAACGGTGCTTCAGCCGGCGTAACTACTCTTGCAACTCTCAAGGGTGCTAACAAGGTAGTTGTGCCTGCAATGACTAGTTTGGTTCTTCACAACTAAAGACGCTTCACAAACAGATGGCATCGGGCGTTAGCTCGGTGCCATCTGTCTTTCACTGGCTGTGGCAATGGCGCCATGCCGCTTGCCTGCTTCGCGCTACGACTTATTTAGGGCCGCAGACGCGCCACATTATTTTTGTTGCTTGCGCGGGGGAGTAGCCTCTTTGCATCAGGTGGTTTACACCGACCTCGATCGCCCGAAGTGGCTGGGGGTCGCTCACCGGCCAATCGCTGCCGTATGTCAAATGGGCGTTAGCTTCAACCAGTTGCGCGAAGTCACCAACGCGCTCGATGACGTTCGCCTGCAAAATCTCGCGCAGATTATCTTCTTGTGTATCTTTTGCGAGCCACTGCGGGCTAATCACGACTTCAACATCAAGTTCTGCGAATCTCGAGCAATCTGCCGTCGCTACAAGCTCTGCGTGAGCCACCACTGGCCTGCATTCTGTTGACCATAGATTCATCGCACGAGCTACTGCTATGGTGTCTAAGGCCTGCCTGACGGCGGCATCGCCGATGGCATGAAAATGCGGCATCAGTTTCGGCGAGATCTCTGCAAGGCTTCGAAGCAGTTGTAAAAGTTCACTATCATGCCAAATTTGCGATCCGAAGCTGCCATCTTGATAGCTATCGAGAACCCAAGCAGACTTAGCGCTCAACACTCCATCTAAGAATATTTTTATGCCTGCTATTTTAACCAGGTTCGAATGTTCTGATGCCTGTTGCAATGCGATTAGCTCGCGCATGTAACTCAGCTGTTCATATGAATTTTCTTGTGACACCCGAACCCAAAGCTCAACGGGCATTGTCAATAGTTTGCGTCTCGCAGCTTCTAAATAAACCTCACCCATGCCAGGGTCGATCCAGGCATCAGAACAGGCCGAGATGCCGGCTGCACGCAGTTTGTCTTGAGCTCGCTTGAGGTGCGCCAGGTCTTCTTCGAGGCTAGGTGTTGGCTGTTTATCTAAAACCAACTTCATTGCGTTCCACTCAAGCAACAGGCCACTGGGTGCGCCGCTAGCGTCGACCACGATCTCGCCGTGACTAAGATCTGGCACTTGTTCAAAAAGACCTGCAACTCTAAGCGCAGCCGAGTTCACCCATAGTGCATGATGGTCGTTTGAATGCAGCGTGATAGGAATCTGGCTTGAAACAGTATCTAGCGTCGTCGCCAAGAAATCTTGTGAAGCAGCATAATCGAAGGCAGTTGCGTCGAGCCACTTGAGCTCAGGGTTCGCCCGCAGATGCTGCGTCAAGACCTCAAGCAACTCACTCAAATTGCGGCAATGGCTGATGTCTAAAGCTGCCATTTCACGCGCGGCAAATAGCGGGTGACAGTGTCGATCAACGAATGAAGGCACCAACCATGTGTCGTCTGAGGGTTGCTTAGTCAAACTTTGCTTCACGGTTTGCATTTGCGTTCTCGCGAAGGTAACAACCAGCACAGAGTGATTCATAGGTCACGTCGAACCCATCAATTGCAACCTGGTCACCTGCAAACACGAAGACACCGTCAATGAGTCGTGCGTTAAATAGTGCTTTGCGGCCGCATCGGCAAATAGTCTTCAACTCTTCGATGCTGTGAGCTACCTCAAGCAATCTGAGGCTGCCCGGAAATCCCCTGGTTAAAAAGTCGCCACGAATGCCATAGGCCAATACCGGCACGCCGTCTAGCACGGCGATCTGCATTGCCTGGTTGACTTGCTCTGCGGTGAGAAATTGCGCTTCGTCTATGAGTAGGCAGGCTACCGGTTTTGATGTTCGCTCGGCCACGATTTGCGAGTAATAAGCAAAATCGTCTCTCAGGTTGGCGTCGGGCACGACTAGAAAATCCACTTCGCGAGTAACCCCAAGGCGCGAGACAATCGCTTTGTCACCGCGAATGTCTATCGATGGTTTTGCTATCAAAACCACCTGATCGCGTTCTTCGTAGTTGTATGCTGCTTGCAACAGTGCGGTGCTCTTGCCGCTGTTCATAGCGCCGTATCGAAAATAGAGTTTGCTCACAGAGACAATGTTATTCGGTCAGAAAGTTTCACTTGACTATGCCTGTTCAAATGCCTAAATTGATTACCTATCCACCGGTCGAAGCGTAGGGGAAGACGTTTCAAAGACTCGGAGGTTACGAATGTCTGATTTGCCTGTTTTAGAACCCGGCGTGATTCTGATTCACGCGGTGTCGAAGGCTTTATTGCCGCGCCTGGAATGGGCACTTAATGGGCTTGCGCATAGACCTAAAAGCGTTCGTTGGGTGAGCCTGCCTGGCTATCTATTGCAGACATTGAACAACACTTCGAGTCAGAGTGAAATGCTGGCGTGTGAGATGACATTTGCAGCCGAATGCGAATCAGCAGCCACACTAGCGAGTGCTCTGGCGAGTTTGCAAGCGATTTGGTTTGAGGTGAGTGTGCCTTCGACATTGCAGAATCTCGGTCAGCGCTACTGTTACACACCAATTCTCGG
>CAISOV010000128.1 GCA_903887175.1 uncultured Micrococcales bacterium | reverse complement strand
GCCGAGAAGAGCCCCCACTCCCCTGCGTTTAGAAGATTTGTGTGCGTGAATGCATCCATTAGATGGTCCACTATTTTGCAGCGTTTTTAGTGGATGTTCTAACGGATGCCAGCGCTGCCAATTCAACAGCTAATGGATGCCAGCGCTGCTTGTGGCCGCTCTACTGGAGCGATTAGGCCCGCTCAACTGCATCTGGAGCTATCTGGCAACTTGAGTTATCGCAATTGCTCGATGCGTCGGGGTAAAAAAATCACCCTGACCACTTGGGCCAGGGTGATTACTTAACTCTTAGTTTTGCTTAGTGAGCGTTTGCGCCTGAGTAGTACTCATAAACGAAACGAACCAGCGAAATAATAGCGATTGGGAACGCGATGAAGAACAGCCACCATCCGATTGCCAATGAAGCAAAAGCTAGCGCACAACCGATGCCCAAGAAGAACGGCCACCAGCTCCATGGGCTGTAGTGACCCTGCTCGAAGTCGCCGTCTTCAACCTCTGCGTCAAGTCGGTCTTCTGGAACGATTCCCTGAGCTTTGCTGGTGCTGCCCAGGTAATAGGCGATGAACATCGACAAAATCGCGAGCATGGCGATTGCCGCTGCACCGATTACTTCTAGACGGTTGTAGCTTGCAAGGTTCCAGATTACGTAGCCAGCGTCGTCAACTAGATAAAAGATCGCGAGTAGCCAAAATAGGCGTGCATTAGTTTTCACGAGTTGTTAGCCCTTCTGTGCAATCGCTGCTTTAGCTTCAGGTGAAGCTGCTTCTGGGTGGTGCAGGTCAAAAGCTGGCGATTCTGAACGAACGCGAGGCATTGATGTGAAGTTGTGACGTGGGAACGGTGTTCCGGTAGCCCACTCAAGTGAACGACCGTAACCCCATGGGTCATCTAGGGTAACGATTTTGCCCTTGCGAGCGGTGATCCAAACGTTCCAAAGGAACGGAACCATTGACAAGCCAAGAATGAACGAGCCAATAGTTGAAATCAGGTTGAAATCACCAAAACCGTCGCCCGGCAGATACGAAGCATAGCGACGAGCCATGCCCATTACACCCAGCCAGTGCTGAATCAAGAAGGTGGTGTGGAAACCGATGAATAGAAGCCAGAAGTGAATCTTGCCAAGTGTTTCATTCAACATGCGGCCGGTCATTTTTGGCCACCAGAAATAGAAGCCAGCAAACATGGCGAACACCACGGTGCCGAAAACTACATAGTGAAAGTGAGCCACCACGAAGTAGCTGTCAGACAGGTGAAAATCGAGGGTTGGTGAGGCCAAGATAACACCGGTCAAACCGCCAAAAATGAACGTGGTCAAGAAGCCGATTGCAAAAACCATTGGAGTCTCGAAAGTAACCGAGCCTTTCCACATGGTGCCGATCCAGTTGAACACTTTCACGCCGGTAGGAACAGCGATGAGCATGGTTGTGAAGGCGAAGAAAGGCAGCAAAACCGAACCCGTGACATACATGTGGTGCGCCCAAACAGTCATCGAAAGGGCTGCGATTGCGATGGTTGCATAGACCAAAGTCTTGTAACCAAAAATCGGCTTGCGGCTAAACACCGGAAAAATCTCTGAAACGATGCCGAAGAACGGCAAAGCAAGAATGTAAACCTCTGGGTGACCGAAGAACCAGAACAGGTGCTGCCACATCATGGCACCGCCGTTAGCCGGGTCTAGAAGGTGAGCGCCAAACTTGCGGTCTGCTCCAAGCGCAAAAAGACCAGCTGCGAATGGAGGGAAGCACATGATCACCAAAATTGAGGTAACCAAAGTGTTCCAGGTGAAGATTGGCATGCGGAACATGGTCATGCCCGGTGCACGCATGGTGATGATTGTCGTGATGAAGTTCACACCACCGAGAATGGTGCCGAAACCGCTAAGCGCAAGGCCGAAGACCCAAAGGTCACCACCCATGCCCGGAGAATAGGTTTCACTTGATAGCGGTGAGTAAGCGAACCATCCGAATGAGGCGGCCCCCTGAGGAGTGAAGAAGCCCGCAACAGCAATGAATGAACCGAAGAAATAGAACCAGTAGGCGATTGCGTTCAGACGAGGGAACGCCACATCTGGAGCACCAATCTGAACAGGCATCAAAACGTTGGCGAAGCCCGCAAACAGCGGCGTTGCAAACATCAAAAGCATGATCGTGCCGTGCATGGTGAAGAGCTGGTTGTATTGCTCTTTAGTGGCAACAATTTCTAGACCAGGTTGTGCAAGTTGCGCACGAATGACCAAAGCCATGATGCCACCGATTACAAAGTATGCAAATGAGGTCATCAAATACAGGTAACCGATTTTTTTGTGGTCGGTTGTGGTCAACCAGTTGATCAAGTGGCGGCCCTTAGGCTGGCTCACTTTGCGCGAAGGCGCGGTAGCGGTTGCGGTAGCCATTTGTCCTTATCCGTTCGTTTGCGAAGCAGCTGGGTTATTGTCGCCCGAAGCGTTGCGGTCATTTGTAGTGTTCAAAATGTCGCCAACAAAACCTTTAGCGCGAAGCTCGGCTATGTGAGCGTCGTATTCACTTTGGGTTACAACTTTGACTTGAAAGAGCATCGCTGAGTGGTACTCGCCACAAAGCTCAGCACACTTGCCCTCATAGGTGCCGAGGCGCTGCGGGGTGAAGTAAATGTGGTTGGTTTCGGCTGTGCCACCCGGAAAAACGTCTTTCTTATATAAAAAGTCAACAACCCAGAAACTGTGGATTACGTCGCGCGAGCGCATGTCAAGCTCAACGGGCTGGTTTTGCACCAGATAGAGCACAGGCTCACCATCAACATGCATGCTATTTGAGCTGGCATTCTTGAAGGCGCTGTCAGCAAGTTGCACTCCGCTGTCGTAGACGCCTTCAGCCTCATAGCCGAAGTCCCAGCTCCACTGCTTAGCGATTACTGCGATCTTGTGCGAACCAGCAATCGGCTGTTCAATGCTTGCCATGCTCTTTGCTGTGTAAGCGAAAAAGCCCACAACCAAAATAAGTGGAACAACTGTGAAAAGTGTCTCAATTGGCATGTTGTAGCGAAGCTGCACAGGCAGTCCTTCGTCGTTCTTGCGGCGACGGTAGGCAATAGCTGCATAGCCCAGAAGACCCCATGAGATAACCCCAACAACAAGCAGAACGATCCAAGAAGTGGTCCACAAGCCGACAATGTCGTTTGTGTGGTTGGTCACGGGTTCGGTGCCCCCAGCGGTCGGGCCATTTGGCAAGTAACCGCGAGCTGGGTCACCAGCCTCGGAGCAACCGGTTAGGAACAAAATCAATGAAGCAGCGGCTGGAATAGCGGCCCACTTCAAACTACGTTTTTGTGGCACAATCGACCCTTCAATTTCGAATCGTAACCCAATAAGTCTATTCCTCGAAAGCGCGGTTTCTTGGCGAAACCGAGTTAAAACGTCGGTTGTTTTAGACATTTTTAGCGAAACACCTTTGGCCGAAGCTCGAAGGCAACAAAAAGCCCCTGTGCCAAGCTGAACACAGGGGTCTTTGAAAAGTTTTTGACTAGAACTTGGCCTAGCAGAAGCTGTCGCCGCAAGCGCATGAGCTCTTTGCGTTTGGGTTGTCAATCACAAAACCCTGCTTGGCAATAGTGTCTTCGTAGTCGATGCTGGCACCGGCTAAGTGCAAGCTGCTGGTTGGGTCAACCACAAGCTCAACGCCGTGAAACTCACTAACAATATCGCCGTCGACTAGTTCTTCGTCGAAAAAGAGGTCGTATTTGTATCCAGCGCAACCGCCTAGTTCAACGCCGATGCGCAGGCGAAGGTCGTCGCGACCCTCTGCTGAAATCAAAGTGCGAACTTTGTTTGCCGCAGCTTCGGTCAAAGTCAAAGTTGTTGTCGTTGACTGCGTGTTGGTTTCGGTTTCCATTTGAACTCCTAAAGCTAAACGTCTGAGAACAAGTTTATCGCAGACTCCATTTTTAAACCACGCAGGTGCTTGCTCTATTCCAGCAAACTCTAACCTTGAGCACGCGCGTTAGCGCCTAGCAAAAAGAGGGTTTCGGCAGTCATCGCAGCTTTTAGAGTGGGCAGGTGGACTGACTCGTTGGGGCTGTGAGCGCGTGAATCGGGGTCTTCGACACCGGTAACGAGAATCTGGGCACCAGCAAACACTTCTTTTAGGTCGGCAATGAAAGGAATCGAGCCGCCGATGCCAATGTCTACTGAATCGGCAGCATAGGCGTGACTGAGTGCCTTTGACATAAGCGCGTGAGCCCACTGGTCGGTCTCAGCTTCAAACGGCGACCCCATTTCGATCTCACCAAACGAGATTTGAGCACCAAAGGGGGTGTTTGTCTCTAGATGTGCTCTCAAGGCTTCAAGAGCAGATTCGGGGTCTTGCCCAGGTGCAATGCGCATCGAAACTTTGGCCCGAACCACAGGTTGCATCGTGTTTGAAGAAACCGCGACCGAAGGAGTATCTATGCCAATAATGGTGAGCGAAGGCCGGGCCCAAATTCGATCAAGAATTGATCCGGTGCCAATAAGTTCGGTGTTTGGCAACAAACCAGAATCGGCTCGCAACTCGGCCTCTGTGTAGGGCAGTTCGCTGGCGTGGCCCTGATGCAGGCCGGAGATTGCAACGTGGCCGACCTCGTCGTGCAGAGTAGCTAGCAGCCGAACCATGGCGAGCATTGCATCTGGCACCACTCCCCCATACATTCCGCTGTGAAGCGCATGATCAAGTGTTCGAATTTCAAAAACTTGCGAAACTAAGCCACGCAATGTGGTGGTAATTGCCGGAATCGTGGTGCTGAAATTTGAAGAGTCAGCAACCACAATCACATCGGCCTCAAGGCGAAGCTGATACTTTTCTAGAAAATTGCGAAAACTTGGGCTTCCGGCCTCTTCTTCACCCTCAACAAACAGCGTGATGCCCAAGTCAAAGTCTTTGCCAAGAATCTCACGAACGCTCAAAAGCGCAGTGTGGTGGGCAATGATGCCCGCCTTGTCGTCGGCAGCGCCGCGGCCAAACATGCGATCTCCAAAAATAGGGTCAGCTACCAGCACTGGCTCAAAAGGTGTCGAATTCCACAAACTCGCATCGCCGGGAGGCTGCACGTCATGATGGGCATAAAGCAGGACCTGTGGCGCGCCGTTTCTGGCTGGCCGGTGAGCGACCACTGCAGGTGCTCCAAAGGCCTCAGAGCCAGGTTTTTCGGCACGAAGAATTTCAACCGATTCAAAAAGGCCGGTCGTTTCAAATAAATCAGCGACGGCCGCAGCGCTGGCTTCTAAGTTGGAAGCATCGAAGGCATCCCATGCGATTCCTGGAATGCGAACCAGCGCCTTTAGCGTTTCAAGTTGGGATTCAAAAAGCCGGTCTACTTGCCTGCTTGCTGCTTCGACATCATTGGCTTTTAAGTTAGGCATTTGGTTTGCGCTCATAGAGGTAATCTTAAAGTCTTCAAAAGAGTATTGAGAGTGAAATGACCGAAAACGAAAACAACACCGCTGGCAAAGGCCGCCCAACGCCGAGCCGCAAGGAGCGTGAACAAGCAAACTTGCGCCCAATCGTTGGCCCACGCACCCCAGAGGCACGCAAAGCTGAGCGCGCCCGCCTGGCCGAAGCTCGTCGCACTGCCCGCGATGGCGCTTTGCAAGGCGATGAACGCTATCTAACTGCTCGCGACCGTGGGCCACAAAAGCGTTTAGCCCGCGATTATGTTGACAGCCGTTTTAGTTTCGGTGAGTTCTTGATGCCTGCACTTATTGCTTCAGTGTTGCTAACTTTCATTCCCAACGCGGCGATTCAGGTTGTAGTAATGCTGATGCTTTATGGCTTCATGGTGATTCTTGTGGTGAACGGAATCATGCTTGGGCGCGGAGCTAAAAAACTCATCGCAGAGCGTTTTGGTGACTCAAAAGTTGAGGCCGGCATAGTTCGCTATGCGGGCATGCGCAGTGCCCAGTCACGCTTTTTGCGTTTGCCTAAGCCGCAAGTTAAGCGCGGCGACAAAATCTAACTACACTCAGGCTTCTTAGCAAAACGACTCAACGGCCACTAGGCAGTTGAGTCGTTTGTTTTAAGTTGCTTTTGCCACCGCTTGCTTTATTTCAAAGCGCGGTTAATGCGACGAGCCCAAAGCGGGCCCTCATAAACAAAGCCCGTATAGCCCTGCACCAAAGTTGCGCCAGCGTCAAGGCGAGCCTGCGCTTGTTCAGCAGTTTCTATGCCACCAACCGAGATGATCGTTGCCTTGCCTTGCAAGACCGGGCGCAACAAGTGCAGCACCTCGAGTGAGCGGTCGTGCAGTGGCGCGCCCGATAGCCCGCCAGCACCGGCAGCTTCGACAACTTCTGGGGCGCTAACCAAACCCTCGCGCGAGATGGTTGTGTTGGTGGCGATCACGCCATCTAATTTCATTTTTAAAACCAATTTGGCAACGGCCAAAATGTCGTCATCGGCTAAATCTGGCGCGATTTTAACCAGGATCGGCTTGCCCAAAGCCTCCTCTTTTACGGCCTCAAGAATCGGTTTTAGGGCCTCAACTGATTGCAACGAGCGCAGTCCTGGAGTGTTTGGTGACGAGACATTCACGGCTAAATAGTCGGCATAAGGAGCCAGCGCTTTGGCGCTTGCACGATAGTCGTCGGCAGCGTCTTCAACCTCAACCAAACGGCTCTTGCCAATGTTTGCGCCAATGAGAGGCAAGCCAAACGGGTTAGTGATGCGCACGTGTTTGATGCGCGTGGCTATTGCCTCTGCGCCGTCGTTGTTGAAACCCATGCGGTTTATCAGGGCGCGATCGGCAGGCAAGCGAAACAGGCGCGGGCGCGGGTTGCCTGGTTGAGGCAGTGCTGTTACTGTGCCGATTTCAATGTGTGAGAAACCTAGGTCACGCAAAGGTTTGATCCAGCGTGCATTTTTGTCAAACCCAGCAGCCAGACCAAATGCGCCGTTGAACTTTAGCCCCATGGCTTCGACAACGCTGGTTTCGCGTGGCTTCACACGATTTATTTTGGTAAGCGCGCTGTAATAAGCCAGATTAAGGCCAAACATGGCCAAATAGTGCGCCGGTTCAGGCTTTATTTTGGTCAGGATGCTCTTGAAAAGTAGGCGATAGATCACCGAACAACCCTATCGGTCAAAGTGCTTTTTGCAGGTTAAGCCAAAAGGAGCCCGACAATTCTGCCGAGCTCCTTGAGGTCTATGCTTGCGCTCCCGCTAGCGGGGCTGCAAAAGCAAAAGGTTTAGCTGCAATGCGTTTAGCTGCAACCGCTGGTTGAGCCACAACCTTCACACACGTGGCATGAGCCCGAAGGGCGCATCTTGATGCCACAGTTGAAGCAAAGTGGTGCGTCTGACTCTTTGCCCTGAAGCAGCTCAAAGAGCTCAGCTGAAGAGTGAACTTCTTTGCGGGTGATTTCAACGATCACCGGTGCTGCTTCTGCAACTGGTGCAGGTGCAACTTCGGCAACCGGTGTTGGAATCTCGATGACCTGAGGCAACTCACTGATTGCTGCGTAGCTGCCGCCGCCTGCGTCGAGCGAAGCCGAACGCTCTGCGGCACTAAAAATGCCAAGAGCAGAACGGGTTTCGAACGGTAGGTAGTCAAGAGCTAGACGTCTAAAGATGTAGTCCATCAGTGACTTAGCAATGCGAATGTCTTTGTCGTCGGTCATGCCGGCTGGCTCGAAGTTGACGTTAGTGAACTTCTGAACGAAAGTCTCTAGCGGCACGCCGTACTGCAAACCAATCGAAACTGAGATCGAGAAGGCATCCATCACACCGGCCAAGGTTGAACCCTGCTTGCCGAGCTTCAAGAAGACCTCGCCTAGACCGCCATCTGGGTATGAGCTGGCAGTCATATAACCCTCGGCGCCACCAACGGTGAACGAGGTGGTTGACGATGGGCGTGACTTTGGCAGACGCTTGCGCACTGGGTGCGAAAGCTCTGAAACTACAACAGGAGTTTCAGCTGTCTTGGTCTCGGTCTTTGCCTTCGCATCTGAAAGTGGCTGGCCAACCTTGCAGTTGTCGCGGTAGATAGCTAGCGCCTTTAGGCCAAGCTTCCAACCCTGAAAATAGACGTCTGCAATTTCTTCTTGGGTTGCAGTCTCTGGCATGTTCACGGTCTTTGAGATTGCACCCGAAAGGAACGGCTGAACAGCTGCCATCATGCGAACGTGACCCATAGGCTCGATTGCACGCACACCAACAGCGGTGTCAAAGATTGCGTAGTGCTCGAGTTTTAGACCAGGCGCATCAACCACGTGACCGTGCTGACCGATGTGAGCAACGATTGCCTCAACGGTTTCGTGTGCATAGCCAAGACGGTCTAATGCAAACGGAATGGTCTGGTTAACAATCTGCATCGAACCACCGGTTGACAGCTTCTTGTATTTAACCAATGAGAAGTCTGGTTCGATACCTGTGGTGTCACAGTCCATCATGAAGCCGATGGTTCCGGTTGGGGCCAAAAGCGAAGCCTGGGCGTTTCTCCACCCGTTATTGGCACCGATTGCAGTGTTTAGAGCCCACTGAGCGTTAGCGGCTGCGATAACTGGTGCATCGATTGGGCTAGCTGACTGAAGAGTCAAGCTTGCCTGCTCGTGCTTTGACATGACGCGGTCGTGACCAGCCTTGTTGCGGCTGTAACCCTCATAAGGGCCAACAACTGCGGCAAGTTCAGCCGAGCGACGGTAGGCGGCACCTGTCATCAAAGAGGTGATGGCTGCTGCTAGAGCAAAGCCCTCGCGGCTGTCATAAGGAACACCGATAGCCATAAGCAAAGCACCAAGGTTTGCATAACCGATTCCGAGCTGACGGTAGGCACGGGTAGTCTCACCGATCTTTTCGGTAGGAAAATCAGCGAAGCAAATCGAGATGTCCATAGCGGTGATGATTAGCTCTGACGCTTTAGTGAACTTGTCAACATCGAATGAGCCGTCAGCGTTCAAGAACTTCAACAGGTTCAAGCTGGCAAGGTTGCAACTTGAGTTGTCGAGGTGCATGTATTCAGAACAAGGGTTCGATGCTGTGATGCGACCTGAGTCTGGGGTGGTGTGCCAGTCATTGATGATGTCGTCATATTGAATGCCAGGGTCAGCACAAGCCCAAGCGGCTTGGGCAATGCTGTTCCAAAGATCACGAGCTTCGACCTCTTCGATAACTTCGCCAGTGGTGCGGGCACGAAGACCGAACTTTAGGCCGTGTTCAACAGCGTTCATGAACTCTGCGTTGACACGAACCGAGTTGTTTGCGTTCTGGTACTGAACCGAGTTGATGTCTTTGCCACCAAGCTCCATGTCATAGCCAGCGTCGCGCAGAACGCGAATCTTTTCTTCTTCTTTTTCTTTAGTTTCGACGAACTCGATGATGTCTGGGTGGTCAACATCTAGCACTACCATCTTGGCTGCGCGACGAGTTGCGCCGCCAGACTTGATGGTTCCGGCTGATGCATCTGCACCGCGCATGAACGAAACTGGGCCTGATGCCGAGCCGCCAGAGCCCTTTAGAAGCTCTTTTGATGAACGAATGCGTGAAAGGTTTAGACCGGCACCTGAGCCGCCCTTGAAGATCATGCCCTCTTCGCGGTACCAGTTCAAGATGCTGTCCATCGAGTCATCAACCGACAAGATAAAGCAAGCTGACACCTGCTGTGGGCTAACGGTGCCCACGTTGAACCATACTGGCGAGTTGAAGCTGAAGACCTGGTGCAACAACATGTAGGTGAGCTCGTGCTCAAAGATGGTTGCGTCTTCTTCG
>CAISOV010000127.1 GCA_903887175.1 uncultured Micrococcales bacterium | reverse complement strand
TCAACCGACAAGATAAAGCAAGCTGACACCTGCTGTGGGCTAACGGTGCCCACGTTGAACCATACTGGCGAGTTGAAGCTGAAGACCTGGTGCAACAACATGTAGGTGAGCTCGTGCTCAAAGATGGTTGCGTCTTCTTCGGTTGCAAAATAACCGTGGTCGCGGCCGGCCTGGGTGTAGGTCAAAACCACGCGGTTGATTAGCTGGCGAAGGCTGTATTCACGCTCTGGTGTGCCCTGCGCGCCACGAAAGTATTTAGTGGTGACGATTGTGCTGGCGTTGACGCTCCAAAAGTCAGGGAACTCCGCGCCACGCTGCTCGAAGATTACTTCGCCGTTCTTCCAGTTGGTCTGCACGACGTCGCGATATTCCCAGTTCACCTGGTCGTATGGGTGTTCGCCCTCAGTTGTATAGATGCGACCGATGCTCATGCCGCGGCGGCCTTCAGTGTTGCCGAATCCCTCTGATCCGGTCCAAGCGGTGGTGTCAGTCATCGCTTATCCTTTCGTTTGTTTCTTGCTTTTTGTTTAAATTTTTGGTTTTAAAGTTTGGTGTTACTTAGTTGGCAGCTTCAAGCGATTCGTTGCTTACACTCTTTTCGAGCTTCAGCAGCTTGATAGCGGCCTCAAAATCGTCGAGGGATTCCCACCCCTGGTAGACACTTGCAAAGCGCATAAAAGCCACCTCGTCAAGCTTTCGCAGCGGTTCTAGAATTGCCAGCCCAATGTCATTGGCCTCGATAGCCGCCGCACCATTAGCACGAACAGTTTCTTCGACCTCTTGAGCTAGCAACGACAGATCGGCATCATTGACCGGTCTGCCCTGACAAGCTTTGCGCACACCAGAGACAATTTTGTCTCGGCTGAACGACTCGACTACGCCGCTGCGCTTTGTGACCACAAGACTTGAAGTTTCGGTTGTGCTAAAGCGCTTTGAGCACTCTGGGCACTGGCGTCGACGACGAATTGAGGCGCCATCGTCAGAAGTTCGCGAGTCTGTTACGCGAGAATCTGGGTAACGACAAAACGGACAATGCATCTGGAGCCTCCCTTCGCTTCAAATCAGTGACTATCAACTCAATTTTGACCAAATGCCAGAATTCAGGTGAAATTCAGACACTATATGTGGTTTGTTTTGAGTAGGTAGCCCCTATATCTTGTGGTTTGGTGTCGCTAGATGCAAATTTGTCGACAACTCGGCGTGTCGAGATTAAAACCCCGAAAACACGCCAAAGTTGGTGCTGCAGCAGCTATGAAAATGAATAATTCAATAGAAATTTTTAACAACTGTTACAAAACAACAGGCGCAAAAGCGCAAATCGTTGCTTGAGGCGCTCGCAATGCGGTGGCGCAATATGTTGCTAGGCTTCGAAACGGGCCGTAACGGCTTTGCCGTGAGCCGGCAGCCCCTCGGCCTGAGCAAAGTGATCGATCTGCTCAGCGAGCGGCTCAAGGCCAGCACTGGTGTATTCGATGATTTGCTGGGCGCGCAAAAAAGTGTGAACGCCTAAACCAGAACCGAACTTAGCCGACCCTCCAGTGGGCAAAACGTGGCTAGAACCAGCCATGTAGTCGCCAAGGCTAACCGGCGAGAACTCGCCGACGAATATTGCGCCAGCATTTGTGATGCGGTCGACAACGCCCGAGTTGTCGGCGGTGTGAATCTCAAGGTGTTCGGTGGCGTATTCATTTGCAAAAGAAATTGCTTCGTCAAGACTCGAAACCAGCACAACAGCACTCTGTTGGCCACTCAAAGCTGCAATGACTCGCTCACGGTGTTCAGTCGCTTCAACGATGTCGGGTAGCGCGTTGATCACGGCGTGAGCCAGCTCAGGCGAATCGGTTACCAAAACTGAAGCAGCAGCTTCGTCGTGTTCGGCTTGCGACACCAAGTCATAGGCAATTAGCCGGGCATTCGCCGATGCGTCAGCTAACACCAAAATTTCTGTGGTGCCAGCCTCAGAGTCAATAGCGATGCGGCCACGAAGTGCACGCTTAGCAGCTGTGACATAAATATTGCCCGGGCCGGTAACAAGACGCACCGGTTCTAAACCAACCTGAGGCAAACCGTGGGCAAAAGCGGCTATAGCAGCCGGGCCACCCATTGAATAAACCTCGGTTACGCCCAACAGCGCCGCGGTTGCCAAAACTGTGGGGTGTGGCCGACCAGCGAAATCTTTTTGAGCCGGTGAAGCTAAAGCCAAACGAGGCACCCCAGCTGCCTGAGCCGGCACGACATTCATCACAACGCTTGACGGATACACCGCTTTGCCACCGGGCACATACAAACCGACCGAATCGACCGGCGCCCAGCGCTGCAAAACTTTTGCACCCTCAGCAAGTTGCACCGAGGTGTCATCAGGCAGATTGGCAATTGATACGGCCCGAACTCGTTCGATTGCCGTTTCAATGGCAACCCTCAACTCAGGGTCTAGTGCTTCAACTGCCGCAGCGAGCTCTTCGACCGAAACCAAAAGTGGTCGCGGGTCAACCCCATCGCGCTGCAAAGTCACCTCGACAACTGCGTCAACGCCGCGCGAAGCGACATCGACAATCAGTGGCTTGACTGATTCGAGCGCAGCATCGACGTCAACAGTGGCCCTGGGAACCAAATTGTTTACTTCTTTGGCTGCAAAGCCGCACGCGCGCAGGTCGAGCAAACGCAGCTGAGCACGTTCAGACATGGTGGCCTCCAACAAATGAAATAAACAAGTCAATTCTAGCTGGCTCGGCTGCATCAAGACTGCCCTGCATTAACCTAGAAACAAGGAGCAACCCATGACTTTTGAACCGCAAGCCGACCTGAGCGAAACGCTTCGCGCAGCTTTTCGTCGCCACGCCTCGGGTGTAGCCGTAATCACCACGACCGACGCAGACGGCGGCGCCGTGGGTTTCACAGCAACCAGCATGACCTCGCTCGGCTCAAACCCTCCCCTGCTAACTTTTAACGTCGCTCGAGGTTCGAGCAGTTGGCAGGCGGTGAGTCAGGCAAAGTATTTTGCGGTTCACACTCTCGGGGCTGCAAATCTAGAACTGGCTCGCCGAATGGCCGCCGATCGCAATCTGAGATTTGCCGAAAACGATTGGGGCATGGTTGAACCGGGTGTTCCCGTTTTTGAAGCCGCCACTGCCGTTCTGATTGGCAAAACTCGTGAGATTCACCAAATTGAGAACAATGCCATCGTAGTAATCGAAATTATTGACGGTGGTGTGGGCGAAACAGATGAAGCCTTGCTTTATAACCAGAGGGCTTATTTCACCCCGGGCGAAAAACTCGACTAAAACGCAACCGTGCTCAAAGCAGACGCACTAGAACCAGCGGGCACTCAAAAGAGGTGCAACTAAACAGGTGTTGAGCTACACCAGGTGCGAGCTCGTGCTGGCAGACTCGGCGCCTTCAGGCGCTGCGCCGTCGACTGGCTGGTCAAGTGCTTCGGCGCCCGGCGCTGCCGCAAAAGCCTTAGCGCCGACCGCAACTTTAAGCTCGCCATACAGCTCTGAACTGATTTTGACTCGTCGCGGCAAGCTAAAACTGCGCTCGCCCTGAGCGCCAAGCAGCACCAAAATAACTTCGTCGTGGCCTTTATGCACCGAAAAAATGCGGTCAAGTTCTTGCAACGCCGAACGGGTAGCTTCGGCCTCAGGCAAACGAATTACCAACGGACCACTGGCCCCTTCGTCACTACCTTCAATTTGCCGAACATCGAGGGCAGAAATGCTGTTGCCATCGTCACGCTTGCTGATGCGACCCTTAATGGCAACAACCTGGTCAGTGAACAGATTGCGACCAAACTCTGCATAGGCTTTGCCCATCAGCATCACTTGAATTTCGGCGGCAAAGTCTTCGACCACAAGCATTCCATAAGGGTTGCCCGAGGTGCGTGCCACCTTATGGGCAACGCTGGTGATCAAGCCAGCAATCGTCACGATGCCGCCATCGGTAGCATTTTCAACATCTAAAACTTCAGCGATTTGCGTGTCTGCATGCCGAGCCAAAACACCTTCGCGCCCCGCGAGCGGGTGAGCACTTACATAAAGGCCGAGCATTTCGCGTTCAAAGGCAAGTTTTTCTCGCTGAGGCCACTCTGGTCGATTTGGAACCTGAATCTGCAAAGACTCATCTTCGTCGAGCAAGCCACCAAAAATGTCAATAGCGCCGAGCGCTTCATTCTTTTTGAGCGCACTCTGCTCGTCGACGGCTTGTTCAAAAATCTCGATTAGAGATCGGCGGGTGTGACCCAAGCTGTCGAACGCACCAGCTTTGATTAGCGCCTCAACTGTCTTTTTATTGCAGACACCCGATGGAACTTTCTTTAAAAAGTCGCTAAACGACGTGAAGCGGCCTTTTTCTTCACGGGCTGAGACAATGCCGGCAACCACGGCCAAGCCGACGTTACGCACCGCTCCGAGCCCAAAACGCACATCTTCGCCTACCGCGGTGAAAGCGGCATAAGAGTCATTCACGTCTGGCGCGAGCACGCTAATGTTCATGCGGCGACACTCAGCCAAATAAAGACCAAGTTTGTCTTTAGAGTCGCCCACCGAGGTTAGCAGCGCGGCCATATATTCAGCTGGATAATTCGCCTTCAAATAGGCAGTCCAATAAGACAACACGCCGTAGCCGGCACTGTGAGCTTTGTTGAACGCGTAGTCAGCGAAAGGTTCAAGGGTCTTCCAGAGCATGTCAATCGCCGGCTCAGAGAATCCGAGGTTTTTGCCCCCTGCTAAGAAGTCGGCATATTGCTTGTCTAGTTCAGATTTTTTCTTCTTGCCCATGGCGCGACGCAGCAGGTCGGCTTTGCCAAGGGTGAAGCCTGCAACTTTTTGGGCTGCCGCCATCACCTGTTCTTGATAAACCACGAGGCCGTAGGTTGGGCCTAGAACCTCTGCCAAGACTTCTTCGAGCTCAGGGTGAATCGGGTCTATTTTTTGAATGCCGTTTTTGCGTTGGGCATAGTTTGTGTGCGAGTTCATGCCCATCGGCCCTGGTCGATACAGGGCGATCACAGCAGATATGTGTTCGAATTCTGAAGGCTTGAGCTGTCGAAGCAAAACGCGCATTCCCGGACCATCGAGCTGGAACACGCCCAGAGTGTCGCCTCGCGACAGCAGCTCAAACGTGTTTTTGTCGGCGTCAAGGTCGAGCTCTTCAAGCACCACCGTTTCGCCGCGGTTCAGATAGATGTTAGAAATCGCGTCGTCGAGCATCGTGAGGTTTCGCAAACCCAAAAAGTCCATCTTGAGCAAGCCAAGGGCCTCGCAAGGCGGCTGGTCGAACTGCGTGATTACAGCCTCGTCATTGTCGCGACGCATCACAGGCATAACGTCGAGCAGCGGAAGCGCCGACATGATTACGCCGGCCGCGTGCACGCCACTGCCGCGTTTGCCGTGTTCGATGCCGCGCGCCAACTCGAAAACTTCGGCCGACTCAGGGTCATTGGTTACCAGGTCACGAAACTCCGCTGCTTCAACAAAACGTTCGCTCTTTTTGGTGTCACCCGAAACTTCATCGATCCACTCAGACTCAACCATTTCGCGCAAGCTCAGCTCACGACCTAAAACCATTGGCGGCATGGCTTTAGTTAGCTTCTCGCCAACCGAATAAGGTTTGCCGAGCACACGCGCTGCATCTTTGAGGGCTTGCTTAGCTTTGATGTTGGTGTAGGTGATGATTTGAGCAACACGGTCGTCACCATATTTGGCTGTGACATATTTGATGACCTCACCGCGGCGACGGTCGTCGAAGTCGACATCGATGTCGGGCATCGAAATGCGATCAGGGTTCAAAAAACGCTCAAAGATCAAACCGTGGTGCACCGGGTCAAGCTCGGTGATTCCCAACGCATAGGCCACGATTGAGCCAGCAGCTGAACCACGGCCCGGGCCAACGCGAATTCCCTGCTCGCGAGCCCAAGCGATAAAGTCGG
This sequence comes from uncultured Micrococcales bacterium, assembly GCA_903887175.1. Lineage (GTDB taxonomy): Bacteria > Actinomycetota > Actinomycetes > Actinomycetales > Microbacteriaceae > Rhodoluna. The sequence continues at coordinate 519 of CAISOV010000127.1, read as the reverse complement.
CAACTACTAAGAAATAGCCGGGAAAACCCATGTCTTTAATGACTTGAATTTCATAGGCAGCTTGTTCGGCCTGACGCTGTGGAATCTCGTTTCGATAGCGACGGTTCATGCCGCGCTTGACTTCTGCCTCAAACCAAGAAGCCTCATCGTGGCCTTCTGGCACCGGAAAACGCGGCATGAGGTTGCGCGTCGGAAACTCGACTTCGCACCGTTCAGCGATAAGCAACGTGTTGTCGCAAGCCTCAGGGTGATCGCGAAACAGATGGCGCATTTCGGCAGCGGTTTTTAGATAGTACCCATCGCCGTCGAACTTGAAGCGTTTCGGGTCGCTCAGTGTTGAACCAGAGCCAATGCAAAGCAGCGCCTCGTGGGCTTTTGCGTCTGACGCCGAAATGTAGTGCAAGTCGTTGGTCGCCACTAACGGAATGTCTAGGTCTTTCGAGAGTTGCAACAATCCGTTCCAAGATTTTTGTTCAACTGCCAAGTTGTGGTCCATGATTTCAACAAAAAAGTTTTCTT
>CAISOV010000126.1 GCA_903887175.1 uncultured Micrococcales bacterium | reverse complement strand
TAGATGTAGTCAGTGCCTGTAGCTGTGGTTAGCATGTAACCAGTCATCGCACCGGCAGGCAAGGCACCTGGAATGCGAGTGATGGTAGTTGCTGTTGAAGCCGCAGGAACGGTCAGAGTGTTGTAGAACCCAGCACGACCAGCCTCGGCTGCTGTCGCAGTTGCAGGAGCGTTCGATGAAACGCTGAAACTAGTCGGTGTCGCAGAGGTAACCATGGCACCAAGCACGTTAAACGCAGGGTTGTTTGTCATTCCCATGACGTTTACACGGTCGCCAGCCGAGAAACTGTTGGCGGCTGTGAAGGTAATAACGCTGCCGTTTGACGACGACGAGGTGACATCAACGTTTGTGCCTACGATCTCTTTCACTGCACGCAGGTCAGTTGGAATCAAAGCACCTGAATCGAGGTATTTAGAAATCAGCGACATGGTTGAGTAACCACGGCCTGATCCACAAGCAACGTCAGCGCCGGTGTTGAACTCCGAGCCACCGTGTGTGACATAGATGCAGGTGTGCAACTGAGCTGAGCCGTGAACCACGTTCTGACCAGCCATTGTTTGGAACGTGTTGTTACCCGCGCCGCCAAGCAAAATGGTGCCGCCTGACCACTTGGTCGCTGATGGAGTGACATTCGAATACTTAGTCCAACCAGGTGTTCCCTGAATCAACGGGGTGAGACCGTTGATGGTTTTCGGAGCGGTAATCGCATATGTGGTGAATGAAACTGATCCGTTGACTGTGCCAACGTTCGGAACCGTTAGGTCCACAGTTGTTGTCGTAACACCATTGACAGTCGCTACGACACCGGGGCCTACAGTCAGCGCGTAAGCGCCGATTCCGGTTCCGGTTACTGGCATACCAGCGATAACGGTTGTGACGGTTCCTGGCAACTTGATTGAGGTTGAACCAGATACGCCGGTCACACCAGCAATGGTTACATCTGCGCCCAAAGAACCGATCATCTTGTCGTTGCCTGAGCTGCCCGAAGCAGCTTCGATGTTTACATAACCGTCAACCGGTGAGTTGATCACGTTAGGAACAGCGCCGCTCAAGTCAACGTAGGCGCTTGGTTTTGACGTAATGCCATTGTCAAATCGCTTCATTCCTTCATAGTTCACAAAGTCGAAGCCTGCACCACCGTCGGCGGCGTCAATGCCGTCACCAAGGTTCAAAATGTCATCGCCAGCGTCTGCAGCTAATCCATCGTTACCTGAACCACCGTTCAAGACGTCGTTACCGCCATAAATCGAAGCGGAACCTAACGCACCACCGAAGATACCGAGGTCGCCTGCTAGCAGGTCGGCGCCAGCACCACCCTCGATCCAGTCTGCACCTTCGCCACCTTCGAGAAGTAAGTCTGAATTCTTACCACCTTGAATGAAGTCGTCACCGGCTTCACCGATGCTCGAAGCTGCGGTTCCAGTAGCGTTACCGTTGTGAATAAAGTCTGAACCACTGCCACCGTCGGCAATGTCTCCCAGCTGTGATTCACCCGTGTTAATAACGTCGTTGCCAGGACCACCCTTTAGTAGGTCTTCGCCAGCGCCACCCATGATGATGTCGTTTCCGCCGAAACCGTCAATTGTGTCACCACCGCTGATGCCACCGGTTAGGTAATCATTTCCGTTAGTTCCTTGAATGCTATCGTCACCAGCTCCACCTGCCAGGCGCGTGCCTGCGGTCGAAGACGCATCACCAAAAGCAGTGACGTTGTCTAGTCCGCGGTGAATCGTGGTGCCGAAACCGTCGAGGCGAAGTGTGCTTGAAGCACACGCCATTGCCTCAGGAATCAGATTCAGAATGTCGGTGAAAGCACAGTCTGAAACACTGAAACCAGGCGAGGTAACTCCAACAATTCCCTTGGCATCGGCACTTGAAACCTGTGCTGACACTGATGGGGTGTTGCGACGAATAATGTCAGTGAACTTCTGAGCTGGAATCTCTTCGCCCAAGTTAGAGCCGGCTAGGCGACCGAGGTAATAGAAACGGTCTCCGTCTTGCAACTTCAGCATTTGGTCTTCGAAAACATACTGGAATGTTGGCCCCAGAATCGGAGGTGTGATCGGCTGCTTGTGAGGGTTCTCAGCCAAACCACCGATCCACAAATCGACATCGTTAATGCCAGTTTCGTGAGTAGCCCAGTAACCTGTGCCGTTCAAGAAATCACGTGGACCCTGCGCGTTGCTGTCCAAAATGGCCTGCGCAGCAGCACGACGCTCAGTATTGTTTGGGTCGCGAGTTACGCTTGCCGAAGATGAAGTTTCTGTGGCAGCCGCTAATGTGATTGGCATTGCGCGGTATGACATGAGCGCGCCGTCATTTGCAAAAGCAACGGTAGCGCTCGGTGAGTGAGCCCATGCTTTTGAAACTGTGAACGATGATGCGTCTACAGAATCGACCACGGCATAATCAACGTTCAAAGTATCAAAACCTGTGATTGAGACTACGTCACCGGTGTGAATGCCAGACGTGTCAGCGGCGCTGTATACGATGCTAGAACCGTCAGACACTGCGTCAGTCGGAGTCACGATTTCTACAGGTGCGTTAATAGTCGGGTACTTTCCATAAGCTGCCAAGAAGTTCACATCTGACTGCACATAACGAAGTGCATCAAAGTAGTCATTCCAGGCGTAGTAGGGCTGCAGTGTTCCGCCGGTTTGTGACCTGAACTGGTTCAAAGTAGGCAATCCTACGTCGCGACCTCGAGTGATGTTCAAGCTTGCAAGGTCAAGAGGAAGACCGAGCAAGTTATTGCGAACGGCATCAGTCGTGAACTCGTCAATCTCTTGCCCACGCTGCGCTGTTAGCCCCTGAACCAACATCGCGGTCTGTTGACCCGTTGTGTATGTCCATGGAGTGGTGCCTGGGTCGTTTGTCGTAACCAGTGCGATTGGCGAACTGTCGGTCTCAGCCAACTTAGAAGTTGTTGATACTGTGCTACCAACGGCAGCGATCGGGCTTGAGCTCGAAGCTGAACCTCCAGCATAGAAACTTTCAACCGCAAAAGTACCGGCGCCGTTGTCGCTTGCAGAAACGATGCCATTTGTCACGTTGAAAGCGCTATTCTCAAGGCCGGTGATCGAGACGATTTGCCCCACGAGCGGCGCTGTCTCGCCAGCCTTCAATGAATAGGTGATGGTCGAGTTGCTTTGCGAGGCAGACAAGATCGTCATTGGTCGCTGCAACCTGCCTTGAGCCGGGTTAGTGAACCCTTCAATTAGCGACACGTCTTGGTTGTTATTTGGGTCATAGAACTGCCCTGGGTTTGAACGAGGAATAGTTTCAGTGAGCATCGAGTGGCCAAGACGGTATACAGCCGATGCAAACTCAGCTGTGATGCTTGCGTTTATAGAGGCGTTATAACCGAGAAAGACCGGAAGGCTCGGGCTGATACGACGAGCAAATTCGTCGTAAACCATGTGCTGGTATTCCATCTCCATCACGAAACGCGCTGCCTGGTATAGACGGTCACCGCCATTTGCCCCAGCAAATTCATTTTTAAATGCTGTTGGAATTACGGGGTTGTTCGCCAACTCGGCCACAATGTCAGCCTCGATGGTGTTGTGCTCACTGTGGAACACCTTGTGCACTGCTTCAAGACCAATGTTTTCGTTGATGCGTCCATCACCAGCAACGAGGTGTTGAGCCAACGATTCGTTGTCATAGAAACCGTTCGGAACACTGCCAACGGCGTTGATGATCGTGTCGGCGTCTGGAGTCAAAGGTGCACCGCTGCGACTTGTCGGCACTGCTGTCGACATTGTGTCGTTGATGAAGTTGTGGCCAGTGCTAACAGCTACCCAGCTTGAACCACTTCGACCTGGCAGCGAGATTCCACGAGCAGTGTTGTACGTAGAAACACCGGTGGTGAGTGGTGCCGAAGGGTTGCCTGATGCCCACACAAACTGCGAACCATCGCTGTACAGCATTTGAGGGAACCCTGTTGAAGAAGGTATGAACTTGCCGTACTGGTCGGTAGCGATCACTGGAATGCTGCCAGCGTCGTTGTCAGAGAGTTTGAAGCCAAGCAGCAGCCCCTGCGCCTTGATGTCGCGCCAGGTTGGCATGCCACCGTTAGCGGCTTCTGATGAGCCGGTTGGGTGAGTCAGCGTACCGCCAACGAACAGATTGTTTGCCCAAGCGGCAGGCAAAGTGGTGTATTTCTCGTCGGTGCTTTCTAGCAGGCGGCCGTCAGAACTTGGCAACCCGGTTCCAGGTGCAAAACTGTATTCACGCAAGAAGAAGTTCTGCGATGGGTGCGAGCCATACGTTTGGCTCTGATCGATGAATGGGCTGGTGGTGTTAATGCTCTCGCCATTTGAATCTGCACCACGAGTCAACACCATGAAGTTGGTGTTGGTTGCTGGAACATAAACTGGATCATTTTGATTTAGAGGAATCAAAACTGAAGCACCGGCTTTAGGGATCAAGTCGAGGCCGTGGTCAAAGAACTGGCCGAACCAGGTGAACCAAGAGTCGTAACCAGCCGAAACGTTGTAGTCAGGTGTCACGTTCGGAATTTTTACTGAAGTTGAAACTTTGCCAGTTGTTGCGTTGATAGCGTTCTCAGACTGATAACCCGACTGTCCATAAAGAGTTCCATTTGCTTCGGTTCCAGCAGCCACGGCGGCTGGGTTATTAGTCGACTGGTCTGAAATCAAGTTGCTGATGATGCGAGGCTGAGGGTCTAGCACCGATTTGGTTGGGTCTTGATAGGCCTTTTGAACGTCATTCAGAGTGTAAGGAGTTGATGGAGTGTTCGTAGCGGCCGATAGACGGGTGAAGTACTGATCCGAAGCTCCCCAAGCAGCTGTGTCATTTGCGTTTGAGGTGAACGAGTAGGTGCCTGAGTTAGGTGTCTCGGCCTGAACCGAGCTGATGTTGTTACATTGGCCGTCAACTTGGCGAACGCCCCAAGGGTTGAGGTTCGAATAGGTGTAGCGGTCTGAAAGCAAAGTTGAACCGTATGTCGCGGTTGCAGCAGCCGCAACGTCTGCAGCTGTCAAGCATCGAGTCGTGCTGGTTACGTCATAAGGGTAAATCGGGGTTGCAGAAGAAGTTCTCTGGTTCAGGAACTGATTGGCTGTTGTGGCATTAGCTACACGGGTGCGGTCACGGTGAGCTTCACCAATTTTGATTTGGTCGAGAATTCTCTGAAGGTCGCCATACGTGATGTTTAGGTGGCCCGATGGCATGACGTACGGCTCAGTTCGCGATGGCCAGATCTGAAAACCAGCGACAGTTGCTGTGTGCGCCGAAGCACTGTCAGCGAGTGTCACGGCACCTGTCTGAGCACCTGAAGGAATGACTACTGAATAAGTGTTGACTCCTGGAATTGCTGTGGCAACTGCTGAAGCCCCACCGAAGTTAACGGTTACGGTGCCGTCGAGTGCAGCGCTTGAGACGATTGTTATCGGGTCGCCAACTACACCGGCAAGGGCAACGGTCGTTCCAGTTGCCACGTCAGTGACTGGAGTCGGGTTGGTCAATGTAACCGTGACTACAGCAGCAGATGCTGACAAGCTGCTCAGGTTGGCTAGTGTCAGCGCTAGAGCGGCAGACGCAACAATCGACACAAATTTTTTGATTTTCAATTTCATCCCTTGGATATTCGCAAATGCGATGAGTACTTCAATTTTACTTGATAAATTGCCAAATGAGCTGAAATCGATTTGATATCTTAAGCAATAAATGCTTGGTGGGGCGTGCGGGGAAAGGCGCCGACAGGCGGCTTTCGAAAGTCCCGCTCGAATAAATGCTTGGTGGGGCGTGCGGGACTTGAACCCGCGACCGACGGATTATGAGTCCGCTGCTCTAACCGGCTGAGCTAACGCCCCCGAACCGACAAAGGCAAGCCTAGTCGTCTGTTGACTTGAAGTTGTCTGCTGCTTTCTTCATTCCACGTTTAACTTTCTTGCCTGCACGCTTAACGCCTTCAACAACTTCATCACGCAAATCGTCTAGGCGCTCTTGCACTTCTTCGAAGCGGCCATTGGCCCGGTCACGCAACTCAGTTGCCGAAGCGCGCAGTTCACTAGCGCGGGCACGCAGTTGCAGCACGCGATTGTGTAGCGACTCGTTTAGCAAACCGATTGGCTGGTCATAAGATTCGAGGTTGTCGTCGGTGGTGTTATCGCCCGAGTCTCCGCGATAAAGATTCTCAAAAATATCTAAAGTGCGGTTGATGTCGTGCGCTTGAATTAAGTGCAAAGAGTTTTCACTCAGTCGTTCAAGCTCGGCTTCGTCAGCAGTGAAAATGCGCTGCAAACGATCTGCGAACATCTCGACATTGTCAGGTTCGAACAGGTATCCGTTGTCACCATCATGAACCAGGTGAGGCAAAGCCATAGCATCGGCAGCAATAACCGGGCGGCCAGAAGCCATTGCCTCCATAGTGGCGATGCTTTGCAATTCAGCTATCGATGGCATTGCGAATACGGTTGCGCGACCATAAGCCAAAGGCAGTTCTTCTTCGGTGACGTGCCCCAAGAACTTCACGCTATCAGCGATTCCGAGAGATTCAGCTAACTCAGTGAGTGCCTTGCGTTCGCTGCCATCACCGACGATTTCGACTAAAACCCCCAACGAGGCCGGCAAAAGTGCCACCGCTTTTAGAAGATTATGAATGTGCTTTTCGTAGTCAAGACGCCCTACGAACAAAACCCGAGGCGGCTCATTGGTAGTCGGTGCGGTGTTTGCGAATTTTGAAGCATCGATGCCGCAGCTGATAGCGAGCACTCCCCTAAGGCCCGATGCTGCTTCGAGCAAATCAGCTGCACGCCTGGTCGGCGTCGTGACGTAGTCGGCGAGTCGCAAGACTCGACCCGCGTCAAGCCAAGCCAACCGCATTGCGGTTTTCTTGAACCAGTTGGGAATCACTACGGTGTAGCGAATCAGGTTCTCAGGCATGATGTGGTTTGTCGCGACTAACCGAATGCCTTGCTTTTTTGCGGCTCGCGAAAGGTAGCGACCTACAATCAGCTGCGATTGACTGTGCACAGCATCTGGAGCAATGTCACGAATTAATCGGTTGGCGCGAGGCTGAAAAGTGTAGGGCCAAACGTAGCGAAGGCTGGCGTGCGGCCACCAACGAACCGATTTGATTCGGTGAACGATGATCTCGACCCCGTCGTGCGTCTCAAGAAATCGACCGTGCACGTTTGAAAACGCTGGCGCTATAACGTGAACTTCGTGACCCCTGCGAACCAGACCACCGGCAAGACGTTCGGCAAAGCGAGCGGCGCCGTTGATGTCTGGCGGAAAAGTGTCACAACCGATGACGATACGCATAACTAAGATTTTACAGCTACAGCACCCGACGACGGGTTATGCGAGAGCGCAAGTTTCTGGCAAGCCGCATTTCAGGGTGCACTCTAGATAAAAGCAGCACACCTGTTATAGCTAATCCGCCGCAAAAAATGAATACCAGGCTGTACCAACCGCTTACGCCGTCCATCTCGCCAAGAATCGCAACGCCGATAATAACCGCAACTAACGGATCAATGACGGTGAGCCCGGCTATAACCAGATCAGGAGGTCCAGAGGCGTAGGCATTTTGCACGAACCAACCGCCCAGAGCCATTGCCACGACCAGAGACAAAGCGCAAAAAACGGTTAGCCACTCGAAATGAGCTTGTTCGATTCGCGCAATCACAACTTTTGCCAGGGTGGCGACGAAGCCATAAAGAACACCCGTGCCAACAATGTAAGTCAAAGCATTGAATCGTTTGCCAAATCTCAAAAAGGCAATTGCAAAGATTATTAAAATCACGACTAATACAGCGAGCACTTGCCTGAGTTTGTTGTCATCAATCTGTGGCTCGGTAGCTGCCAACGAAGCCGAAACCACGAAACCGGCAATGCCAATAGTGCAAGCGCCAATAGCTATCAGCGTGCCCCGATTAAGTCTTGACTTGGTCAGTCGCGCGTTGAGCACAGACGTGACGACAAGAGCAATAACCCCAACTGGCTGCACCACTATGAGCGGAGCCAAGCCAAGTGCTGTGAGCTGCAACAGGGTTGCCAGACCGAGCAAAATGGTGCCAGCGAGCCATCTTGGCCTCTTCATGACACTCATCAGCTGACGCAGGTTCAATGCGCTGCGAATTTTTGACTTTTGACGTTGAATTTTCTGTTGCAAACCGACGGCGTCGTTTTGAAACTGAGCTCCGAAAGACATTGCAATGGCCCCCAGAGCAGCGAGCGAGATTGCCAAAATGCGCGCCGCTTCAGCCATTTTGTCTCGCCTCTCAAAACTCGCAAACTTCTGTCGTTAAGACTACCTGTGCCACGATAAATTTGATGCATGGCGATTCGCAGCATTCACATCACAGGCTCACCCGTTTTGCACACTCGCGCAAGTGAAGTTGAGGTGTTCGACCGTCAACTTTCGAAGTTGGTGCGCGACATGTATCAAACCATGGATGAAGCACCGGGTGTCGGCTTAGCCGCACCCCAAATTGGTGTCGGTCTGCGTATTTTTGTGTACGACTACGAAGATGCCGACGGAAAACCTGTGCGTGGCGAAGTTATCAACCCAATTCTTGAGGTGGGCCCCATTAGCGATGAACCTGCATCAATAGAGCATGAGGTTGAAGGTTGTCTTTCGGTGCCAGGCGAGCGATTTGCGTTAAAGCGCGCCGATTGGGTTCGAGTGACTGGCATAGATCTAAAGAAGCGACCTGTAGACATCGAAGCTACCGGCTGGCTCGCCAGAATCTTTCAACACGAGTTTGATCACTTGAATGGAACGCTTTATGTCGACCGGCTTGCAGAGCCATATGCTTCTGAGGCAACAAAGGTAATTAATGAGCGCGCATGGGGTAAGCCTGGTGTTACCTGGATGCCTGGCCTAGATAACTTAGAAGACTAGCTAAAAACAGAAGTGCTGTTGCCTTAGAGTTTTAGCCGGCCAGAGTCATAAAGCGCTAGCGCTAACTGGGCCCTGGTGGCGAAGGCAAAGTGAATCAAGATTCGACGAAACAGTTGACGCACTCTAATGACCGAAAAACCGAATTTTTCAGCGATTTGTTTATCATTGGCGCCAGCTGCGAAGGCATCTAAAACTGAAAGAGAGTTTGGTTCTAGGCTCTCAACGGCCAAATTGAACTGAGCATCATTGCTCTTAACAAGTTCAACCCCTTCAAAAAGCTGGTTGAGTGCAACTAAGTCGATGCTTTGCTCAATAGCTGCGCCGTTGCGTATCGCGGCGAGTAATTGCTCTACTCCTGATTCTTCAACCACAAAATCGGCGGCTCCGCAGCGCATCACAGCGATGTCTAAATCAACTGCAAAAAACGGTGCAGTCACAATCATGGTTGGTGGCCACTCTTCTCGTTCAAAAAATTGTCTATTTATCTCGCGCACCAACCACGTGCCATCATTGCCCGATAGCCGATGGTCAACTATTAGCACGTCAAGTGTCAAAGTCTCGATCACCCTGATTACCTCATCGACCGAGCCCACCTCGAATACAACCTGCATGTCAGCCTGTGAATTAATCAGCATGCTTTTGCCTAGTCGAATGCTTTTGTTCGGATTACAAATGCCCACTCGAATGATGCTTGCAGGTGACTTAGCCAATGGCCCAACTACCTGACTTCATCGATGCCAGCTAGGTTGCGCAGCTGGGGAAAAATCGCTGAAACAGTGAAACCTACACCCGGCACACTGGCAACCTCAACTGCCCCACCATAGAGTGCAGCGCGCTCACGCATTGCTGTGATGCTGGCACCGGTTATGGGCTTGACCAAGGCCTCTAGATCATCTTGAATGCTATAACTCGTGTCTGCCTGCTCGCCAGCAATTTCAGCTATTGTTGCCGCGGCACGGTTAGCGGTTTCAATGCCATTGTCTTTGATTAGCACCTGCATGCCCTCGTCAACCCAAGTGAAGTCGACTGACACTGATGACCCCGCCGGAACATGGTCTTTGACGTTCTCGAGAGCATCGAAGACCAAGCGATAAATCGCAAGCTCTGCGCCTTCGCTTAAAGCAAAGCGGGTTCCGCTGTGTTTAAGATTCGCTGTGTAACCAAACTCGCGAAGCAGAACGATTTGTTCAGCAAGATCGTCGATTCCTGGTGGTGCGGCTTGAATACCGAGATTGCGATTCAGCTGGTCATAGAGTCTTCGCAGCTCTTGGTGCGCTGAACGCGCGTTGACTGCTACTTTTTCAAGCACTCTTGGCGCGACGCTGGCATCTAACTTTGCAGCATAAGCACCGCCTTCAGCCTGGCTCAACACTGCTGTGATCTCTTGCAAGATCACTTCTGCAATCTCTCTTGCAATTTGAAAGCGTTCTTCTTGCTCTGCAACGCGCAGAGCAATGGCGCTCGAAGTGCGGCTAGCAATTCTTTGATCTTGCGAGGTGCCTACATGCACGACTCGAGTGATTGCCAAACGACCAGATAAGAAGACCAGCAAAGGAAAAACTAGCAATACTGCGAGCTCTAGCAGTTGCACAAAACCGAGGTTGGTTTCT
>CAISOV010000125.1 GCA_903887175.1 uncultured Micrococcales bacterium | reverse complement strand
TGATGCTGGTGAACATGAGTGGTCGATTGCGCAAAACACGGCGTCGGTGCTCTTAGGCGGCGAGGTCATTGGCAGCTATGCCAAACACCACTTGCCGAACTATTCGGTTTTTGATGAATACCGACACTTTGTTCCTGGCGATGACCTACTAACGTTCGAGCATCACGGGTTGAGATTTTCGACAGTTATTTGCGAAGACATTTGGCAAGATGGTGGCCCTGTTTCGCAAATCAGTGCAGTCAAAACTGACGTCACACTCATTTTGAACGGCTCACCTTTCGAACTCGATAAAATCGATCGTCGATATGATTTAGTGCGCCACCTAGCCAAGACACACGACTGCTCGGCCATTTATGTCAATCTCGTCGGCGGGCAAGACGATTTAGTGTTTGACGGCGCAAGTTTTGCCGCAGACCGGGGCGGAGAGATTGCGGCGCACGCCGAAAGCTTTAAGAGCGATCTTTTGCTAATCGATATCGCTGCTGACGGCGGCATCGAGCAGGTTAGTCCCCCACGAAAAATGCCTGGCAACGAGATTGAATCGGTTTGGCACGCCCTGGTTCTCGGGCTGCGCGATTATGTCGAAAAGAACGGCTTCAAGTCTGTTGTTTTGGGCCTAAGCGGAGGCATAGACAGTGCCGTTTGCGCTACGATTGCGCGCGATGCCATCGGCAGCGACGCTGTCTTCGGCGTAGCGATGCCAAGTCGCTACTCGAGTGATGGTTCGATTACCGACGCCGAAGATTTAGCAAAGCGTCTAGAAATCTCGATACGCACCGAGCCAATTGAAGATCTCTTTCAATCGTTTCAAGGGCAACTCAAACTCACTGATTTGGCGGCTGAGAACCTTCAAGCGCGTATTCGTGGAGTTATTTTGATGGGTTTGAGCAACGCTGAGGGTCACCTCACGTTGACCACCGGAAACAAAACTGAGCTAGCCGTTGGCTACAGCACAATTTATGGCGATTCAGTGGGCGGTTTTGCGCCTATCAAAGACGTTGCCAAGACAATGGTTTGGCAACTAGCCCGCTGGCGTAACGAGCAGGCGATTCGAGATGGCGAGGTGCCACCGATTCCCCAGAACTCAATCGCCAAGCCGCCCTCGGCCGAACTTCGCCCTGGTCAAGTTGACCAAGATAGCCTGCCTGAATATGACATTCTCGACCAAATGCTCGAGCTTTATGTAAACAAACACCGCAGTGCAACCGAATTAATTGCCGCCGGCTTCGACGAGGCGACGGTGCGCAGAGTGATCTCTTTGGTCGATCGGGCCGAATGGAAGCGCCGTCAAGGTGCAATCGGCCCTAAAATTTCAGGGATGGCTTTTGGGCGTGACCGCCGACTGCCGATAACCAACCGTTTTAGGTCACACTAGTGAATCGCCCCAAATACTGGGGCCTATAGAAAGGCGCCAAAATGGCTGCAGACAAGTTGATTTCAAGCGGCGGCCCCTGGGAGGGCAAGATTGGCTATTCACGCGCAGTTGTTGCAGGTGACTATGTTCACGTCTCAGGTTCAACGGCAACTGTCGGCGGCGTTTTGCAGCACGAAGGTGACGCCTACAACCAGACACTGGTTGCCCTCGACGTCATAGCGCAAGCACTCGCTCAGGTTGACTATGCAATCAAAGATGTTGTTCGCACTCGAGTCTATGTGTCTAATGAATCTGACCTCGACGCAGTGGGTGAGGCTCACGGCAAGGTGTTCGGTGACATTCGCCCAGCCCTGGTTTTGCTCGCCGGTATCAAATTTGTGAACCCTGCCATGCTCGTTGAAATCGAAGCAGATGCCTGGAGGCGCAACTAGTGACCGACGAATTGACTCCCAAAAAAGTGCGCACCTCAACACTGCGCGACTTTAAGGTGGCAGGTCAAAAGTTCTCGTGCCTAACCAGTTATGACCACTTGACCGCAGGAATCTTTGATGAAGCGGGCATTGAGGTTCTGCTAGTTGGCGATTCGGCCGCTGATAACGCACTCGGATACTCGAGCACACTGCCAATCACCGTCGACGAGATGATTCCTTTTGCTCGCGCAGTGGCAAGTGCTGCAAAGCGCGCGTTGGTGGTGGTTGATATGCCTTTCGGCAGCTACGAAGTTTCGGCCGACAGCGCGCTCGAGAACGGCATTCGTATTTTGAAAGAGTCATCGGCTCACGCCGTGAAAATCGAGGGTGGCTCGCGCGTAGCAGCCCAGATCGCGGCTCTGACCGCAGCAGGCGTGCCTGTAATGGCGCACCTGGGTTTCACACCGCAGAGCGTTAACCAACTCGGTGGTTTCAAAGTTCAGGGCCGTGGCGAGGCTGCAGAGGCTCTGCTCGCTGATGCGCTAGCAGTCGAGGCTGCGGGTGCGTTCGCGCTCGTGCTTGAACTCGTGCCTGCCCCGATTGCCGCCGAAATCACCGCGAAGCTGTCGATTCCGACCATCGGCATTGGTGCTGGTAACAGCACTGACGGTCAGATTTTGGTCTGGACTGACTTTGCCGGGCTTACCTCACAAAAGCCTCGCAAGTTCGTTCGGCGTTATGCCAACCTTCGCGAGGTTCTCAGCTCAGCGGCCAAGGCCTATCGCAGCGACGTGCAGTCAAGTCAGTTTCCGTCGCCAGATGAGTCTTTTTCAGAATAATCTTGCTCTGAAAAGTTCTCTTCGTCATCTTCATCGGCCCAAGCGGCAGAGCGCGCGGCGATGATTTCAAGTGCATTCTCGGCTGATTCGTAGTCGTCAAACGGGCCTATGCGATAAAGGGCAAGGCTTTGCTTGCCAACTTCGACCAGGCCGCTCTGCATGTTGAACCAATATTCGGTTTGCTCGCTCATAGGCACCTCAAACTTTCTGGTTCTAAACCTAGTTGCCCGAATGGCTTTTAGAATGGACTCATGCCTCGCGATTTGAAAACCGGTCACCTAACGCCTGGCGTTGTTAGCCCGCTGCGAAAAGTGCCAGCGCACATAGCTAAACCGCATTACGTTGGCAAACCAATGCCAGACAAATTCACTGGTTCAGACATCAAAACACCTGAACAAATTGAAAAGATTCGCGCCGCCGGTCGCATCGCAGCCCAGGCTATCGAACTGGTTGGTGAGCATTGCAAACCCGGAGTGACCACCGAAGAGCTAGACCGCATAGGTCACGATTTCGTTGTCGCCGCCGGCGCGTATCCGTCTGCCCTTCAATATCGTGGGTTCCCCAAAGCAATCTGCACCTCGGTTAACGAAGTGATCTGCCATGGCATTCCAGACAACACGGTGCTTAAAGATGGCGATATCGTCAACATCGATATCACTGCGTTTAAAGATGGATTCCACGGTGACAGCAATCAAACTTTTATGGTTGGCGAAGTTGCACCCGAAATACGCGACCTAGTTGAACGCACCCGCGAGTCACTGATGCGAGCGATAGCGGTCGTCGCGCCTGGTCGCCAAATCAACATCATCGGCCGCACCATCGAAAGCTATGCAAAGCGATTTGGTTACGGTGTTGTGCGCGATTTCACAGGCCACGGCATCGGTGAGGCTTTTCACTCTGGATTAGTGATTCCGCATTACGACAGTGCGCCTGAATATGCCACCGAGATGCAAGTAGGCATGGTTTTCACAATTGAGCCAATGCTGACCCTTGGCACCCATAAGTGGAACATGTGGAACGACGGCTGGACGGTCGTTACTGCAGACAAAAGCATCACCGCGCAGTTCGAACACACACTGGTTGTTACCGAAACTGGCGCAGAGATTCTCACTTTGCCGTGACGGCATCAAGCCAACTCGAGTTACTTTCAGAGTGTCTGCGCCTTCGACTCATGAGCAATAACTAAAGTAAAAACATGGCTAAGCGCGCAATCGGAATCGACATCGGTGGAACCGGCATTAAAGGCGCATTGGTTGACGTCAAAAAGGGCATTTTGCTTAGCGATCGCGTGCGATTCGAAACACCAGAGGGTGGTCGCCCCGACGACATTGCACAAATCGTTGCAACGCTAATCTCACAGATCAGCGGTTCGAAAGATTCAATGCCGGTTGGCATCTGTTTTCCGGCAGTGGTTCAACACGGTCGCACCATGTCAGCAGCTAACATTTCAAAAGAATGGATTGGCTTTGACGCCGATGGGCTTTTTGAGCGCAAACTTGGTCGCCACGTGCACGTCGTTAATGATGCCGATGCGGCTGGCGTGGCAGAAATCAAATTTGGCGCAGGTGCATCTGAAAAGGGGCTAGTCATTATGACAACTCTTGGAACGGGTATCGGCAGCGCACTTTTTATAGACGGTCGATTGGTTCCTAACGCTGAGCTTGGGCACCTAGAGATCGACGGGGTCGACTACGAATCTAAAGCTTCGTTTGCAGCCAAAGAGCGCGAGAATTTGAGCTTTACCGATTGGGCCACGCGACTTCAAAAGTATTACGCGCGTTTAGAGGCGCTGTTCTCACCAGATCTAATCATCGTGGGCGGCGGCGTCTCAAAGCAGCACGAGCAGTTTTTGCCACTGCTCAAACTTCAAACACGAATAGTTCCGGCACTAAAGCGCAATAACGCTGGCATTTTGGGCGCAGCTGCGCTGGCTTTCAGAAACAGTGAAGATTAGCGGATGGGTCGGCCGATACGCCGGGTTTTGTACCCTTGCGGGTGACGATCATCTATCTACGAATGCCGTTACCGACACCCTCTAGCGGCCTACCCGAGGGCTAAGCGAGCAGCCTAGGCCCTCTGTCTGACCTTGCTCCAAACGAGGTTTACATAGCCGCGCCAGTTGCCTGGCACGCTGGTGGTCTCTTGCACCACCGTTTCACCCTTACCGCATTGCTGCGGCGGTCTACTTTCTGTTGCACTTTCTCGCGGTTTACACCGGGTGGGCGTTACCCACCGTTTTGCTCTGCGGAGCCCGGACGTTCCTCGTCAGCTTGCGCTGCCGCGATCGTCTAGCCGGCCCATCCGTTATTAAGCCTAGTGTGTTGCGTTGATTACGTGAATTAGTCTGCCAAATGCGCGGTGACGTTAATGGCTAGCACTTCAGCAGTTTCGTTGCCCCAAAACCGCACAATCGATATTGAACACGGTGAAATTTGCGGTCGCCAATAGGCCGAGATTCCCGCTTCAAAGGCCGCACGTATGAAACCTCTGGTGGGCATAACGTGACTAACAACAACGACGGTTTCGCCAGCATGGTTCTCAAAGATGCGATCGCGAGCGGCAGCAATGCGCAAGTCGAAGTCAATCAGAGCTTCTCCGCCTGGCGGGCTAACCTGCCAGGAACCGCGCCACTGCTCGAACAGCTCTGGGTAAGCATTTCGCGCCTCGTCGTTAGTCAGGCCATCCCACGCACCGAAAGAAATTTCACTCAAATCGTCATCGGTTTTGGCGACAATAGCTATCGAAGACCCAATAATGTTCGCAGTCTCGTGAGCACGCAGAACGGGCGAGCAAATAATGGCCGAAGGCGCCTTAATGTGCGCCCATGGGCCACTTTTGCCAATTTGCGATACTGCTTTGGCGACTCGTGCAGCGTCGTCGCGGCCGGCTGCCGAGAGCGCAGGATTCTCGCCGCCCCGCCCCGATATGCGTTTAGACTCAGTCAACGCAGTGCGGCCATGTCGCACCAAAATTACAGTCGTGAGCAGCTCGGTCACTCCCCCTGGTGCTCGCACCGAAGATGGTAGCTCGGCATTGAACTCAGCAACGGCAGCCATCGGTGTTGCAGCTGACTCGACTGTTGCCTCGCCCTCTGCTTCAACCGAAATAAACCGAATGCTGTCTGCCCGTTCGTCCATCGCCTTATTAGCGAGTGCGTCGGCCCTCGTGTTAATTTCACGAGGAATCCACTGATAGGTCTGCACTCGACCAACTGCGAGGGCACGCGCCTGAGCGGCCAAGTCGCGCATGTCAACATGCTTGATTTGCCAACGGCCAGACATTTGCTCAATAACGAGTTTGGAATCCATGCGAACTGTGATTCGCGCCCCGGAATCTAGTTGTGCACAGGCTTCGAGGGCAGCTATTAGCGCGGTGTATTCTGCAACGTTGTTGGTCGCCACCCCAATGAACCTAGCGATTTCGACCACAACAGACCCCGTTGCGGCATCGATTACAACTGCGCCAGAACCCGCTGGGCCGGGGTTGCCGCGTGAGCCACCGTCGGCCTCGACAATAAACTCAGTCAAATCAGCCTCTAACGAGAAGTGCTGAACAATCTGGGCAAGCCGCAAATTCTTCGGCGGGCAGTGAAATTATTGCCTCATAGGCACTTGCCCCAAGTGACATATGACAGGCTCCGCAGTCGCGGCCGACCAATCTGCCAATGGGTACACCACGGCTGAGCAGCTTGGTGTAGCGATCGAGGTGTTCGGGCACTATGTGCGCTTTGAGCGCGTTGAACTCTTGCATTAGCAGAGAGCCTGCCGACTGCAGTTTCATAACTTCTTTTTGGCCAGAATTTTCAAGGCTTGCAAGTTCTTCATCTGTTTTTGCCTTGCGGGCAGTTACATCAGCCAGTGCTTTGGCTGCCTGCTCTTGTTGGTCAATCACTATCAGAGTGATGTCTTCTAGTTCAGACTGGCGCTTGGCAAGTGAACCAAGTTCGCTTTGAATTGCCTGTGCATCTTTTGGCGATGCAGTCGCATTGAGTCGTTCGGTATTTCGTGAAATGCGCTGTTCAACCAGATACAAGTCTTCATTTGCCCGCTTGAGTTCGAGCTCGACAGCCTCTAAAGCATTGTGGTTTGTAATCAATTCGTTTGCTAGCAAAAGTTGTTCCGAGCGCTTAGCCTCCAGCTCAGCTGAATTTGCAATGGCAGTAATTGCAAGTCGAGTGCGTTCAATTTCGGTGGCTAAAGTGTGCAGATGTAGCAGATCTTGCTGTTGGTTCTGTGTAGCTTTCATGATGCTCCGGCCTGGCTATTGGGTTATTACAAAATCAAAGGGATCAGTGCGCAACTCGCAGACATCAAATGTGACGTCGGTGTGCAACTGGCGCAGCTGCGATGCCGCAACATCTAGCCAAAGCCACTCCGAAGCCCAGTGAGAAACATCGATGATGGCAAGTGGCAAATCGGTCAAGAGTGCAGATTCACGCGCATCTTGCACGACATGATGGCGCAGGTCGGCGGTGAGGTAAACATCGGCTCCAGCATCGAACGCGGCAGTTATGAAACTATCACCGGCTCCCCCGCACACTGCAATCTTTTGCACTGTTTGCGTGTATGCGCCGGCAACACGCACTCCCGTTGCTGTCGGCGGCAAAATACGTGCCACCGTTCGAGCAAAATCACCGAGCAACAGGGGCTCGCTTAGAGTGCCGATTCGCCCATGACCAACCACGGGGTTTGAGGTCGAGACCAAAGGCGAGAGGTCTTTAATACCCAGTGCGCCGGCCAGTGTTTCTGAAACACCGGCGCTAACGATATCGGCGTTAGTGTGTGCAGCAAAAATCGCTAAGTTGTTTCGTATCGCCTTGGCTAGAACGAAACCTTTTGCCGAACCTTCAGATGCCTGTTTGATACCGCGCAGCAAAAACGGATGATGTGCCAAAACCAAATCATATTTGCCGGCCGCCTCTTCAATTACATCAGCGGTTACATCAACGGTGAGCAGCACACGTGTAATCTCTGAAGCGCCGTTGCCGACAACCAGTCCGGGGGCATCCCAATCTTCAGCGCCAGACGCAGGCCATAACGTTTCAAAACTTGCAAGCAATTCTCTGAGTGAAGTCATTTAGATCACTGAATCTGCGGTGTCAGAGAGATTAGCGAGTTGCTCAATTTCTGCAGTTATCAAAACATCACGCAGTTCATAACGACGTGATTCAATAGATAAAACTTCGGCCTCTTGACGCTTGATCCGAGGCACGCCGAGGCAGAGCACAACCAACACGCCAACTGCAAACGCTAAAGCTACCCCGAGGTTGCTCTGGGCCCAAAAAGCTGGGCTAACTGAATGGCGCGCTAAAAAGCCAACCCAGCCAAACTCTTGGAGGTTGCTCGAAAGCATTCCTAGACCTAACGCACTCGCCAGAATCCATCCAAAAAGGTTAATCCAGTTGTAGTTGCCATAAAAACCGTAACTACGCGTCAATGAAATGTCGTGATAGGCAATGCGCCGCATCAAACTGTCTGCAGAGAATATGCCTAGCCAAGCGGCGACTGGAACAGAAAGCACGAGTGCGTAATCTTTCAGGTTATAGAACAGACCCTGAGTGCTATAAAAATGCCAACCGGCCAATGAAATGGCGACGAATGCCAACGCAAGCACAAAACGAGCATATGGGCCTGCAAAACGTGAATAAATGCCCCGAACCGCTAACCGGGTAGACCTGAGTTCTAGAGCGGCCAACAGCAAAACTACTGCTGCAAAGACTCCGTATGCATAAGGCTCAGCCACGGCAGGCACAATCGAGGCAAAGCCCAAAAGTTCATTTTTTGCATCGACATTCTGCAACAGCACCAAAGTTGCTGTAGCGACGACACTTGGAACAATGAAAAGAATTAGGCCAGACCAGGCAATGACAAATGAGCCCTTGCTTGATTTTCTGAGCAAACTTGCGAAATCTGCGCCGCTGCTCGACCAGACCGAGCCCATCGCAGCAAACAGAATCGCAGATGAACCTAGTGTTAGCGGCCACGACAACGTTGAATCAAAATGCAGGCTGATTCGAGCAGACGAGAGCTGCATTGCCAAAGCAGCAAACACTCCAAGGCTGGCTACAAAGCCAACAAATAGATTTAGAAACTTTATGTAGCGCAGTTTGATAAACGACGTGACTGCCACCAAAAGCACTGAAACACCAATGATTACCTGCCAAAGCGCCACTGAAACCGGGCCAACAGCCCAGCGCGTTGCGGTCGGGCCTTCAACAGACCAGCCTGCCAGCGCATTCTGGCTGGCGATGACTAAAAGCAACACCATCACTGAAGCCGAAAAAAGTTTCAAAACTGCAAAGAAGGCAGCAGGCAACCTGGCCCCAAAAACACCAAAAGTTGCTCTAGAAACTACGAAGGTTGGCAGCCCAGCTCGTTTGCCTGCCAGAGCGCCAGCAGTCGTGGTAGCAAAGGCGGCAAAGCTTGCCAAGGTGAAAGCAATCACAGCCTCTGTCGAACTCAGGCCCAACGAGTGAAGATAAACCGCAAGCACCACAGGAAGAATCGAACCACCCATCGGTAGCCAATTAAAAAACAGCGCGCTGGCTCCCTGATTTGCTCTTGGCCCGTGCGCCGTCGAGACTGCCGTTCGCACTTCATGCAAAACCTCTGACGAAGATATCGGCTCTATCGGCACAAAACTGTCAAAAGATTCAACAGCATTTTCACCCATGAAGTCAGAGCGTTCGCCGACCTGAGCGTCATCAGAAGCCCCAGGCACCTCAGCACTGACTTCGAACTCGACAGACGGCGCCACCTGCTCTTCTTCATACTCAGTTGCTTGTTGCTCAACGTTTTCGATGCGAGGCGTAACCTGCTCAGCCACAGTCTCACTAATAGCTGCCGCTTTCACGCTAATGTCAGGCGCTGCAGCAACGGGCACTAGTGGAAAGATTGCTGGAAATTCGGCCAGTGGATCTGCCCCAGAGGCGGGTAACTGAGGCTCGAACGACTCAACACTTGCTTCAATGACATCAAGAGCTGTAGCACTTTTCTGTTGTGCGATTTCTTCGAAGAGCGAAACAGCAGGAACATCTTGATCCGTTGAACTTGGAGTGAATGCATCAAGAGTGCTAAAAGTGCCGTTTAAAAAACTTTCAATTGCTGCTAAAGATTCGACACTGTTGATTCTCTTCATTTCAGCCACCCAAGCGGCTTCGTTCATTAGGTCGGCTGAGCGAAGCTCACTTTGCTCTTGCAGAAGCTTCATCGCGCCCATAATGCTGGACTCATCGGTGTGAGGTTGGTTCAAAGCCTCAGCGAGCTCTGCATCGCTCATTGAGCGGCGTGCCGGAGGAGTGAAATTGGCCGAATCCATAGGCAAAGTCTACCTTCGCAAATGCAAAAACCCGCCTATAAAGGCGGGTTTTCATTAGTGGGCCCTACCGGGCTCGAACCGATGACATCCACGGTGTAAGCGTGGCGCTCTACCAACTGAGCTAAAGGCCCCCGCATGAAAGATTAGTCACTTTGCAAGGGCTTGGCAAATCGCAACTAGAGACTAGCCAACGCCCGGTCATAATCGCCCACGGCGCGGGCTTGGCCTGGGGCGGTAATAAACTTTGCGGCGATGTTGCCATCTTTGTTTACAACAAAGGTAGCTCGGTTAGCGAAACCGTTCTCTGGCATGAACACACCAAAGCTTTCAGCAACTGCGCCGTGCGGCCAAAAATCGGCCAGAACAGAGAACTCATAAGCCTCTTGCTCGGCGAATCGCTTCTGCACAAACTTGCTGTCGACTGAAATCGCTAAAAGCTCGACTCCGGCACGCTCGAACTTTGCAATGTCATCGCGCAACTCGCAAAGTTCACCGGTGCAAATGCCCGAAAAAGAAAGCGGATAAAACACGATCACAACGGGCTTGACACCGCGAAACTGGCTGAGGGTGACG
The DNA here is from genome assembly GCA_903887175.1 of uncultured Micrococcales bacterium. GTDB lineage: Bacteria > Actinomycetota > Actinomycetes > Actinomycetales > Microbacteriaceae > Rhodoluna. The sequence goes on along the minus strand of CAISOV010000125.1, from coordinate 6,773 downwards.
GTTTCGCCAAATTGGTTGGCAAGTGAAAAATCTGGGGCTTGGTCGCCAATAATCAAAGACATAATGCAGCTTTCTGTCGAGGTGTTAAAGATTAGATTATCGATGCCCAACACCGCTAGGTTACAAATGCTTCCCTTTGAAAAGGCATAAACTTGATGTTTGAGACTTAAACCCAAAGTCAAAAGGCCAAGCCGTTCTGAGCACTCACCAATGTGCTGATAAGAAAGAGGACCTCCGTGTCGATTAACAACCACGACGCCTATGCGGTTAACAACCCAGACCAAGACCCTGAAGAGACCCGCGAGTGGCTTGAGTCGCTTGACGCGGTAGCTCGAGTGCACGGCCGTGGTCGCGCCCGTGAGATCATGCTCAATCTCTTGCGTCGATCGCACGAACTGCAGTTGAACGTTCCAATCGTTCCGACCACCGACTACATCAACACCATTGCTCCCGAAAACGAACCTGATTTTCCTGGCGATGAAACCGTTGAGCGCACCTATCGAGCTTGGATGCGCTGGAACGCGGCCATGCTGGTTCACCGAGCTCAGCGCCCTGGCATCGGTGTCGGTGGCCACATTTCGACTTTTGCATCATCGGCCTCGCTTTATGAGGTTGGATTCAACCACTTCTTTAGAGGACAAGATCACGCTACCGGCGGTGACCAGATATTTATTCAGGGGCACGCGTCACCTGGGCCATACGCCCGCGCGTTTCTTGAAGGCCGACTTTCAGCGCAACAGCTAGACGGTTTTCGCCAAGAGAAGTCGCACGCTGGCGGAGGACTTTCAAGTTATCCGCACCCTCGCCTTATGTCTGACTTTTGGCAGTTTCCGACGGTGTCGATGGGTATCGGCCCAATCAACGCTATTTATCAAGCTCAGTTCAATCGTTACCTCACGGGCCGTGGCCTTAAAGACACCGCAGCTGAACAGCACGTTTGGGCTTTCTTGGGCGATGGTGAACTCGATGAGGTCGAAAGCCGCGGCGCTTTGCAGCTCGCGGCTAACGATGGCCTCGACAATCTAACGTTTGTGGTCAACTGCAACCTTCAGCGCCTTGACGGCCCGGTTCGTGGCAACGGAAAAATCATTCAAGAACTTGAGAGCTTCTTTAGAGGCGCCGGATGGAACGTCATCAAGGTCGTTTGGGGTCGCGAGTGGGACTCACTTCTGCAAAACGACGTCGACGGCGCTCTTGTAGATCTAATGAACGCCACGCCAGATGGTGACTACCAAACTTTCAAGACAGAAGATGGCGCTTTCGTTCGCGAGAACTTCTTTGGCCGCGACCCACGCACCCTCAAACTCGTTGAGCACTTAAGTGACGACGAGGTATGGGGTCTTAAGCGTGGCGGTCACGACTATCGCAAAGTTTATGCAGCTTATAAGGCAGCTATGGAGCACAAGGGCCAGCCAACAGTAATTCTCGCTAAAACCATCAAGGGTTTCACGCTGGGCAAGTCATTTGAAGGTCGCAATGCGACTCACCAAATGAAGAAAATGACTTTAGAAAATCTCAAGGGCTTCAGAGACGAGCTGCGAATTCCGATTACAGACTCTCAGCTTGAAGAAAATCCTTATCAACCACCGTATTTTCACCCGGGTCAAGACGCCCCCGAAATTCAATACATGCACGAACGTCGTCGCCAACTAGGCGGATACCTGCCGGAGCGACGCAGCAAATATGTTGACTTCACACTGCCCGAAGAGAAAACCTATGCAATCGCAAAGGCTGGCTCTGGCAATCAAGAGGTTGCAACAACTATGGCTTTCGTTCGTTTGCTGAAAGATTTGCTACGTGCGCCTGACTTTGGCCACCGCATCGTGCCGATCATTCCTGATGAGGCACGCACTTTTGGCATGGACGCGTTTTTTCCTACGGCCAAAATCTACAACCCAAATGGTCAGAACTACCTATCGGTAGACCGTGAACTCTTGCTCTCTTATAAAGAGAGCCCAGCGGGTCAGATTCTTCACACGGGAATCAACGAAGCTGGCTCAGTTGCAGCGTTCACTGCCGCGGCAACCAGCTATGCAACTCAAGGTCAGCCAACGATTCCGTTTTATGTCTTCTATTCAATGTTTGGTTTTCAGCGAACAGCTGATGCAATTTGGGCAGCCGCTGATCAGCTTTCGCGTGGCTTCATGATTGGCGCAACTGCCGGTCGCACCACATTGACTGGTGAAGGTTTGCAACACGCTGATGGTCACTCTTTGCTGCTGGCTGCTACGAACAACGCGGTTATCTCTTATGACCCGGCTTTCTCATATGAGATTGGTCACATTGTTCGCTCAGGCATTGAGCGCATGTATGGCGGCACCCACGGTGATCCAAACGTCATCTATTACATGACGGTTTACAACGAGCCATATGTGCAACCAGCAGAGCCTGCTGATGTCGATGTCGATGGAATCATCAAAGGCATGCACCGCGTAAGTCGCAACGACAGCCAAGGCCACAAAGCTCAGATTCTGGCATCAGGTGTTGGCGTCAATTGGGCGCTCGAAGCTCAGCAGCTTTTGCAAAACGACTGGGGTGTTTCGGCTGATGTCTGGTCTGTTACATCGTGGACCGAATTGCGTCGTGAGGCGCTGCTGAAAGATGAGCGCAAGTTTCTCTACCCGAACGAAGTCGTTGAGCCTGCCTACATCACAAGAAAGCTCGCTGATGCACAGGGTCCTGTGCTAGGAGTCAGCGACTGGATGCACCAGGTGCAAGACCAGATTCGCAAGTGGGTTCCAGGTGACTATGCAACCCTCGGTGCTGACGGTTTCGGCTTCTCTGACACTCGTGCAGCTGCCCGTCGAGCCTTCAAGATTGATGGCCCTTCGATTGTTGTGCGCGTGCTCGAACAGTTGGTAGCACAGGGCAAAATCGATGCCTCGATTCCACAGCAGGCTATCGATCGATACCGCTTGCACGACGTGACGGCTGGAACATCGGGAAATACAGGCGGTGACGCCTAGCATGCTGGCTATCGTCTGCCCCGGCCAGGGTTCGCAAACCCCTGGTTTCTTCACACCGTGGCTAGAGATTGAATCGTTTCGCGAGAGCATAGAGGCTCAGCAAGAGGCCTCTGATCTTGCACTGATTGACCACGGAACATTGAGCGACGCAGAAGCGATTCGCGACACTGCTGTTGCTCAACCTTTGATTGTTAGCGCTGGCATTGCATCACTCGCAGCCTTATTCGGCAACAACGGAGCAGTGAACGCCTCAGTAGCTGGTCTCGCCGGGCACTCCGTCGGCGAAGTAACTGCTGCGGTAGCTGCAGGAATTTTCACTGCAGAACAAGGAATCACATTTGTCAAAGCTCGTAGCCTTGCAATGGCAAAAGCAGCTCACTTGCAAGCCACTGGAATGGCAGCGATTCTCGGCGGCGATCAATCTGCCATAGAGGCTCGATTAGCCGAGCTTGAGCTTGAACCTGCAAACTACAACGGCGGTGGGCAGATTGTGGCAGCCGGCACTATCGAGGCAATCGCTGCCCTTCAAGCCGAAGGCCCAGCTGGTTCGAGAGTAATTCCACTTCAGGTTGCAGGAGCTTTTCACACCAGATTTATGCAACCAGCCGTGGCAGAAATGGCTGAGTATGCAGCGCACCTCGAGGTTGCCGACCCGAATAGGTACGTTTGGTCAAACGCTGGTGGCAAGCTAGTGAAAAGTGGCAGTGAGTTCGTCTCACTATTGGTCAAACAGATCTCAAGCCCAGTGCGGTGGGATCTCACCATGGCCGCCATGGTCGAAGCCGGAATAACAGCGATTATCGAAGTTTGCCCTGGTGGCACTTTGACTGGGTTAGCTAAACGATCTATGCCGGGTGTCGAAACATTGGCACTAAAGTCACCAGACCAGCTTGAAGCTGCACTTACACTTATCTCGAATCACAGCTAAGCGAACCGAGGCCCAATGTCGCATCCAACACTGAATCAATACACCGCTGTCAAGTTCTCGCGTATCTATGGTTTAGGCGCCGCACGAGGTGACTTGGTCGTCACTAACGATGACGTGGCTGGGCCGATTGATTCGAGTGATGAGTGGATTCGCCAACGCACGGGCATAATCGAGCGTCGTCGCGCTAGTCGCGACCTTAGCTTGATGGATATGGCGGTAGACGCATCTAACCAAGCGATTTCGGCTGCGGGGATCGACCCTTCTGAAATCGGAGCTGTGCTTTTTAGCACGATTACTCACCCGCATCAGACTCCGTCTGCAGCAGCCTTATTAGCCGATAAAATCGGCGCAAACCCCGCCCCAGCTTTCGATATTTCAGCTGCCTGCGCTGGCTATTGCTATGGAATCGCTCAAGCCGACGCGCTCGTTCGTTCAGGAATGGCCAAATATGTTTTGGTAGTTGGTGGCGAAAAACTTAGCGATTTTATTGATCCAACCGACCGCACCATTTCGTTCTTGCTCGGTGATGGCGCTGGCGCAGCTATTGTGGGCCCAAGTGACACTCCAGGAATCTCGCCCACCGTTTGGGGTAGCGACGGTTCGCATTGGGATGCAGTGGGCATGAGCGCATCGCTGCTTGAACTTCGCGATGGAACCACCGAATGGCCGACCCTGCGTCAAGAGGGCCAAACGGTTTTTCGTTGGGCCGTTTGGGAGATGGCCAAGGTGGCTAAGCAGGCGCTTGAAGCAGCCGGAGTGCAAGCTAGTGATCTTGCCGCACTCGTGACCCATCAGGCCAACATGCGCATCATTGATGAACTCGCCAAGCAGCTTAAACTGCCAGACACCGTGGTTGTGGCACGCGACATTGTGCACACCGGCAATACGTCAGCCGCCAGTGTTCCTCTTGCCATGCATGCACTTCTAAAGTCTGGTGAAGTGAAATCTGGCGGTCTTGCTTTACAAATTGGTTTCGGCGCAGGGCTCGCCTTCGGGGCTCAAGTCGTCGTTATGCCTTAAACTAGTCAAGATTCAAATACAAACTAAAGGAGACAACCATGGCACTTTCGCAAAGCGAAGTTCTAGCTGGCCTAGCAGAAATTGTTAACGACGAGACTGGCATTTCAGCTGACGCTGTTGCCCTAGAGAAGTCATTTGTTGACGACCTAGACATCGACTCAATCTCGATGATGACAATCGTTGTGAACGCTGAAGACAAGTTCGGCGTCAAGATTCCTGACGAAGAAGTGAAGAACCTCATCACCGTTGGTGACGCTGTCAACTTCATCGTAGGCGCACAGGACTAAACATCTTGAGCCGCAAAATCGTCGTCACGGGCATAGGGGCTACCACGCCACTTGGTGGCGACGCTCAATCTACTTGGCGAGCCCTGCTTGCTGGCGAATCTGGCATCTCGACGCTAGAGCAGCCATGGATTGAGAAATACGAGGTTCCAGTCACGTTTGCTGGCCAAGCCAAAGTTGCGGCCAACCAAATTTTGACACCTCAAGAAGCCAAGCGGCTCGACCCATCGAGTCAATTTGCACTAATTGCTGCACGTGAAGCTTGGGCCGACGCTGGCAAGCCAGATGTCGCGCCCGAGCGTCTCGCAGTGGAATTCGCTACCGGCATTGGTGGCGTCTGGACTCTGCTTGATGCTTTCGAAACGCTACAAGAGCGTGGCCCACGTCGCGTGCTGCCAATGACCGTTCCAATGCTGATGCCTAACGGCCCAGCAGCAGCTGTTGGAATGGACATCGCCGCTCGCGGTGGCGTTCGCACAGCTGTTTCAGCCTGTGCTTCAAGCACAGAGGCTGTTGCCAACGCGTTAGATCGATTGCTCAGCGGAGCAGTAGACGTAGTCGTTGCTGGTGGTTGCGAGGCTGCCATTCATCCGTTGCCAATTTCTGCTTTCGCTGCAATGCACGCACTGTCGAAAAAGAATGACACCCCCGCATCAGCATCACGGCCATACGACGTAAACCGTGATGGCTTCGTCATGGGTGAAGGTGGCGCGGCGCTGGTTCTAGAAACAGAGGAGCACGCCTTAGCTCGCGGTGCCAAGATTTATGCTGAGCTAGCCGGCGGAGCGGTGACGTCAGACGCACATCACATTACCGCGCCAGACCCAGAAGGAACAGGCGCAGCCCGTGCGGTAATTGCCGCGCTCAAGCAGGCTGAAGCCTCGATTCAAGACGTAGTGCACATCAACGCCCACGCGACTAGCACCCCGGTTGGCGACATTGCTGAATATGTGGCTCTCAAGCGTGTGTTTGGTGATCACCTGCAGAACATTGTGGTGTCGGCAACCAAGTCATCGACCGGCCATTTGCTCGGTGGCGCAGGCGCTGTAGAAGCAATCTTCACGATTCTGGCGCTGAAAGAGCGCGTGGCTCCCCCGACTTTGAACCTTGACGACCAAGACCCAGAGATCGTTCTAGACGTAGCTACATCGCCGCGCAAGTTGCCAGATGGGCCAATTTTGGCAATCAGCAACTCATTCGGCTTCGGCGGTCACAATGCCGTTGTCGTCTTTAGAAGCTACGAAGGCTAACTAGCCAACTCTGTTGCATACCGAGCCTCGAGTGCAGCTTTGCGCAGCGGCTCAAGTTGGGCGTCCCACTCAGTGCCAAGCAGCATGCTAAGACGCACCATTAGGTCTTGATTGTTGAACGAGTCAGCCGCGCGCATAGTAGCTAGCAATGCATTTTCACTAAAAATTTGATTGCCAGCTTGATCAGTTTGGCTGTGAAACATTCCGAGAATTGGTGTGTAACAGTAGCGCTGACCAAGATTCTGCAATGTCGAAGGCACACTCACCTCAAACCAAATCACTTGCAAACTCGCCAGAGCACTCGCTAGTGTGGCTGCTGATTCGC
>CAISOV010000124.1 GCA_903887175.1 uncultured Micrococcales bacterium | reverse complement strand
CGCGACCTTGCGCTAACCCGCGACAAAGCAATCGAATATGCGGCTAAGCACAACCTGCCGATTGCTCAGAGCAAGAAAAGCCCATATTCTGTTGACCAGAACGTTTGGGGCCGTGCGGTTGAGACCGGCTTTCTCGAAGACCCATGGAACCCACCAATCGAAGACCTCTACACCTACACCCAGAACCCTGACGTTTATCGTGAGGCAACTGAGATTGTCATCAAGTTTGAGCAGGGAATCCCCGTGGCAATCGACGGTGTGAGCTACAGCCCAATTCAGATGGTTCAAAAGATGAACGAGCTTGCTGGCGCCCACGGCATCGGGCGCATCGACATCGTCGAAGACCGCCTTGTTGGCATCAAGAGCCGCGAAATTTATGAGTCACCTGCCGGCATCGCGTTGATCAATGCACACGAAGACCTTGAGAACTTGACCCTTGAGCGCGACACTAACCGCTTCAAGAAGGGCATCGAAGACAAGTGGGCCACTTTGGTTTATGAGGGTCTTTGGTTCAGCGACCTAAAGCGTTCGCTAGATGTTTTCATTGACCACACCCAGCGTTATGTGACCGGCGAAGTTCGCCTCAAGATGCAGGGTGGCCGTGCAGTGCCAACCGGTCGTCGCAGCGAAGAGTCTCTCTATGACTTTGACCTTGCAACTTATGACACTGGCGACACTTTCGACCAGTCACTTGCCAAGGGCTTTATTGAGCTTTGGGCTTTACCAAGCAAGATTTCAGCCAAACGCGAGCAGAAGCACAACTAATGTCAGAGCAATCAGGCGAAGCCGGCGCTCTTTGGGGCGGCCGCTTCGAAGGCGCTACTTCGGCTGCCGTGGCTGCTTTGAGTCGTTCGATTCACTTCGACTGGCGACTCGCTAAATATGACCTCGCGGGCACTCGTGCGCACATTCGCGCTCTTCAGTCGGCGGGTTACCTTAACACTGCCGAGCTAGAGAAGCTTGACCGCTATTTGGTTCAGTTGGCCGAGCGCGTCGAAAACGGCAGCTTCACGGCTAAGCCTGCCGACGAAGATGTTCACTCAGCTCTCGAGCGCGGGCTCATCGAGATCGCCGGCGCTGAGCTTGGTGGCAAGGTGCGCGCTGGTCGCAGCCGGAACGACCAAATCGCCACGTTGATTCGCACCTACCTGCTTGATGAAGCTAAAGCTATTGAAGCCCTCGTGGTTGAGCTGATTCAGATTCTCACCGCGCGCGCCGAAGAGCACATGAGCGTCGCCATGCCTGGTCGCACGCACTTTCAACACGCTCAGCCGGTGCTTCTTTCGCACCAACTTTTGGCGCACGCTTGGCCTCTAGTTCGCGATTTAGAGCGCTTGGATGATTGGCGCAAGAGGGCGTCGTTCTCGCCTTATGGCGCGGCTGCACTCGCCGGCAACACCTTGGGTCTTGACCCAAACCTGGTTGCTGCTGAGCTTGGTTTGACCGGCCCGATGGCTAACTCGATTGATGCAACGTCGAGCCGCGATGTGGTTGCCGAGTTCTCGTTCATCACAACTTTGATTGGCATAAACCTTTCGCGTTTCAGCGAAGAGATCATCATTTGGGCAACTGCCGAATTCGGTTATGTTCGCCTAGCCGATGCGTTCTCAACGGGTTCGTCGATCATGCCTCAAAAGAAAAACCCAGATGTTGCCGAGCTTGCTCGTGGCAAGGCTGGTCGCATGATTGGCGACCTAACCGGCCTGCTTGCAACACTCAAGGGCTTGCCTTTGGCTTATAACCGCGACCTTCAAGAAGACAAAGAGCCGGTGTTCGACCAGATCGACACCCTCAAGGTCTTGCTGCCAGCTTTCAACGGCATGGTTGCCACCATGAAGTTCAACGTTGAGCGTCTCGAAGAGTTGGCTCCAGCTGGCTTCTCGTTGGCAACCGACGTCGCCGAGTGGCTTGTCAAAAAGAAGGTTGTCTTTCGCGATGCCCACGAAATCACTGGCCAACTGGTTTCTTATTGCGAGAAGCACGGTCTTGAGCTTCATGAGGTTCCTGACGCCGAGATGGCAGCAATATCACCAGCTCTAACGCCGGATGTGCGCGAAGTTCTTTCGGTGCAGGGTGCGATTCGCGCCCGCCAGGGTGCCGGTGGCACCGCACTGCCTCGCGTTCTCGACCAGATCTCAGCGTTGCGCCGTCAATTCGGTGTTCTAGGGTCAGGCGAAAGCGTCACCTCTCAAGAAACGGCTAACTAATGTCTCAAACTGCCGCCCCGATTGCTAACGACTCGAGCTTTGCAAATGTTTTGCACGAGCTCAAGTGGCGTGGCTTGGTTGCACTCTCAACCGACGACGCAGAACTAGAAAAAGCCCTAGCCGGCGACCCAATCACGTATTACTGCGGCTTCGACCCAACAGCAGCCAGCCTTCACCTCGGCAACCTCGTGCAACTTTTGACAATGCGTCGTCTTCAGTTGGCGGGGCACCATCCGTTGTGTTTAATTGGCGGTTCAACCGGTCTGGTTGGCGACCCACGCCCAACCGCCGAGCGCACTTTGAACACCAAAGAAACCGTTGCCGAATGGGTTGAAAAACTCGGCGCACAGTCGGCTCGCTTTTTGTCATTCGAAGGCTCAAACCCAGCTCGCATGGTGAATAACCTCGACTGGACGGCCCCGATGAGCGCTATCGACTTTTTGCGCGACATTGGCAAGTATTTTCGCGTTGGCAAAATGCTTTCTAAGGATGCCGTGAGCGCGCGCCTGAACAGCGAAAACGGCATTAGCTACACCGAGTTCAGCTATCAGATCTTGCAGGGCCTTGACTATCTTGAGCTATTTCGCCGTTACGACTGTGTATTGCAAACCGGTGGCAGCGACCAGTGGGGCAACCTAACTGCTGGCACCGACCTGATTCACCGCGCCGAAGGCAAGAGCGCGCACATTCTTGCGACCCCGCTAATCACCAACAGCGACGGCAAGAAGTTTGGCAAGTCAGAGGGCAATGCGGTTTGGCTTGACGCCGACCTCACCAGCCCTTATGCCTTCTATCAGTTCTGGCTGAACGTTGAAGACGCCGACGTAATCGACCGTCTAAAGGTGTTCACGTTCTTGACCCGCGACGAAATCGAGGCTCTGGCTGCACAAACCGCCGAAGCTCCATATTTGCGCGCCGCTCAAAAGCGACTCGCTTTTGAAGTCACCGTTTTGGTTCACTCAGCCGAGGCAGCACAGGCGGCAATCGATGCTTCAGCGGCGCTGTTTGGCCAGGGTGAACTCGCTTCGCTCGATGCAGCAACTTTGGGCTCAGCACTCGGTGAACTGCCAAAGACCACCGCAGTTGCGGGTGCACCAATTACTCAGTTGCTGATTGAAACCGGTTTGGTTGACTCGATTTCAGCCGGTCGCCGCGCAATCAAAGAGGGTGGCGTTTATCTCAACAACGTCAAAGTCGAAGCTGAAGACGCTGTTTTGACCGACCTGATTCATGGCAAGTTTGCAGTGTTGCGTCGAGGCAAAAAAACCCTCGCAGCGATTTTCGCCAGCTAACACCTGGCTTTACCGACAAAACTAAACAAGCGTGACCATCCAACAGGCTGGTAGATTTCACAGGAGACCTTATGAACGACATGCCAGAGCGCCGCGACCGCGATAGTGATCGCTCGTCACGCCCATTTCGTTCGGGCGAAGGCCGGCCATCACGCGACGGTGCTCGCCCATCACGCGACGGTGACCGACCGCAGCGTTCAAGCAACGACCGCGACAGCCGCCCATCGCGCGACAGTGACCGTCGACCTGCAGGCGCCGAAGACCGCGGTCGTGGCCGAGGTGCTCGCCAAGAAGGCGACCGCCCAGTGTGGCAACAGCTTGTTTCACGCCCAAAGCGCGAAGATGCTGAAAAAAGCCCGCTGATTCCCGAAGAAATCATGCCTGCCGATTTGGCAATGCCGGTTCGCGCTCAACTTAAAACCCTGACAGCAGAAAACGCCGATATGGTTGCTCGGCACCTGATCATGGTGCAAATCTTGATCGACCAAGACCCTGAACTTGCCCACAAACACGCCAAGGCTGCTGCAGCCCGCGCCGGTCGCATTGCAGTTGTTCGCGAAACCATAGGCATCACCGCCTACACAGTCGGTGATTATGCTTTGGCGCTTCGCGAACTTATGACATTCAGACGCATCTCGGGTTCAAACGACCAGCTTCCAATCATGGTTGACTGCGAGCGTGGCATGGGCCGCCCAGATCGCGCACTTGAACTTGGTCGCTCAGTTGACCGCAATGCACTAGACCCAGCGGTGCGGGTAAACCTCGCAATTGCAATGTCTGGTGCACGCCTTGACCGCAGCGAAACCGAGCTGGCCTTGGCAGAGCTTCAGATCGCCGAGCTCAACCCGAAAAAAGTCTTTGACTATTCACCAACCTTGTTCTGGGCCTATGCAGATGTTCTCGAAGATCTAAAGCGCGCGGATGAAGCCGCCAAATGGGCCGACCTTGGTGACCGCGCCGCTGCGGCTTTAGCGGCCAAGTCTGGTCAAGACGAAGAACTTTTCGAGGTTCTCGAAGAGTTCAACATTCCAACTGCCGAAGAACGGCCAAAGCGTGAAGAGCGAGGCGAGCGCGGTGGTTATGGCGACCGCGACCGTGACTCGCGACCTAGCTATGGCGACCGAGCAGACCGAGGTTCTGACCGCGGTTCAGACCGTGGGTCAGACCGACCACGTTTTGGCGACCGTAACTCGCGCCCGGCACCTCGTCGTGATGACCGCCCAAACCGTGATGACAACGGCGGCAAACCCGCCTGGAAGAAACCTAATGATCGCTAAGGTTTGGGGCGAATACGACGTTGTGCTCGCCGACCTTGACGGCGTGATTTATGAGGGTGCGGCCGCGATAGCTGGCGCGCCTGAGGCCGTCAAAAAGTTGCAGGCCAACGGCACGCCGATTGGTTATGTGACCAATAACTCTTCGCGTCGCAACGAAACCATTGCGGCTCAACTTGAGAGTTTTGGCGTTAGCGCGCAGCCTGACGACATCATCGGTTCGGGTTTGACTGCTGTTGAGCTGCTCGCCACCATGATCGAACCAGGCGCCAAGGTGCTTGTGGTTGGCGGCGAGGGTCTGCGCCACCGCGTGACCAGCGCAGGTTTTGAGCTGGTGGCAAATAGTGATGCCAAGCCGGCTGCAGTGATTCAGGGCTTTGCTCCTGACGTTAGCTGGACCCACCTGAGCGAAGCAGCCTTCGCCATTCAGGGCGGTGCCAAATGGGTCGCGACCAACAGCGACTGGACTCTGCCGCAAGAAAAGGGTTTGGCGCCAGGCAACGGCACGTTGGTGTCGGCGGTTCACACTGCGGTGGGGCAGCTTCCTGTGGTTGCTGGCAAACCTGAGCCTGCGATTTTTGAAACCGCCGTGCGTCATTTCATGGCCCAAAAGCCGCTCTTTGTGGGCGACCGCATTGACACTGACATTATTGGTGCAAACCGCGCCGGCATCGCCAGCGTGTTGGTTCTCACCGGTGTGAGCAATCGAAAAGACGTGCTGGGTTGCAAGCCACACGAGCGCCCAACCTACATTCTTGACAACCTCATGCAACTCTGCGCGCCTTATGACGAACCGAAGCAGACCAAGCGGGGTTACAAGTGTTTGGGTGCCGAGGTCGAGTTGCTCGGCAATAAGGTCCGCGTGACGGCCGGCGATCCGAAGTCTCTCGGGGCGCTTCGGGCAGCATCCGCCCTGATTTATACCTGTGACACACCAATCTATGGTCTCGACGTCGAGGCTGCTTTATATGAGGAGGCCTAAATGGCTGCAGATTTTATTGAACAGGTTCAAGCTGAGGTCGAGCGCATTCGTGCGCTGGGCATCGAAGACCAACCTGATGCTTGGGCTCGTCTGCGCGACCTGCTCGAAACCACGTTGACTTCGGTCGATTCGGCTGCAAACGGCGCAGAGTCTTCGAGCGACGACTAATGCGCCTCGATGTTGTGCTGGTTGAACGCGGTTTGGCACGTTCACGCAACCATGCTGCAACTTTGATTGATGCCGATCGGGTGATTGTTGGCGGCAAGCCGGCACGCAAACCGGCCCAGCCTGTCACTGGCGAAGAACAAATTTCGGTGCTCGAGGCTGTTGACTATGTCAGCCGCGCGGGCCACAAATTGGCTGCGGCGCTTGATGCTTTCGCAGAAATCGATGTGGTTGGCAAGGTTTGCCTCGACGTTGGTGCATCAACCGGTGGCTTCACCGATGTGTTGCTTCGCCGTGGCGCTAAACAAATTTTTGCCTTGGATGTCGGCCACGACCAAATCGTGCCCGAACTTGCAGCGCATGCGCGGGTTATTTCAATAGAGGGTTTCAACGCCCGCGAACTTTCACCAGAAACGCTTGCCGAGCGCAGCGGGGTAGCGGTTGCTGACCAGCACATCGACCTCGTGGTGGGTGACCTTTCGTTTATTTCGTTGACGTTGGTGTTGCAGCAAATAGTTTCGGTTGCACCTAAGGCCGACATGGTTTTGCTCATCAAACCGCAGTTTGAAGTAGGCAAGCAGAGCCTTTCGGCTCACGGCATTGTTACCGACCACCGTTTGCGAGCCGGAGCGATTCACCAGGTTGTTGACGAGGCTGCGAAACTCAAGTTTGGCATTGCAGGTTTGGTGCGTTCACAGCTGCCTGGCACTCACGGCAACCTCGAATATTTGTTGTGGATAACCCCCAACCAACCTTGGAATGGGCAAGAATGGAACGAGAGGATCGACACACTAGCTAAGGAGGGCAAATGACCGGTTCTAGGCACGTTTTGCTCGTGGTGCACACTGGGCGCACCGAGGCGATTGAAGCCGCTGCTGAGGCTTGTGTTGGTTTGACTGCTGCTGGTATCACACCTGTTATGACTGGTGGAGACTTGGCGCTGTGCGCTAAGCAGGTTTCACCGGTTTGGGCTCAGGTTGCCGAACTTGATGTTGTGGGTTCGGGTGATGGTGTCTCGGCCGATGCTCTTGAGTTGGTTATGGTTTTAGGCGGCGACGGCACCATTTTGAAAGCCGCTGAGATTGTGCGTGAACAGCAGGTTCCGCTGCTGGGTGTTAACCTGGGTCGGGTCGGTTTTTTAGCCGAGGTTGAGCGCGAAGACCTAACCGAAACGGTTCGCCGCATCGCAGCTTTTGACTATGTGGTTAAAGAACGTTTGACCCTTGATGTTTCGGTTTTCGTCGATGGCAAAGAGACTTATCGTTCTTGGGCTTTGAACGAAGCCACGGTTGAAAAGTCGGCTCGCGAGCGAATGCTCGAAGTTGTTATCGAGATTGATGGCCGACCACTTTCAAGTTTTGGTTGCGATGGCATCGTCATGTCAACGCCAACCGGCTCAACCGCCTATTCTTTCTCGGCTGGCGGCCCTGTGGTTTGGCCATCGGTCGAAGCACTGCTGCTAACACCGCTCAGCGCCCATGCACTTTTTGCCCGCCCGCTTGTGATCAACCCCAACTCGCTAATGGCGGTTGAGGTTATGCGTTCAAGTGCCGGCACGGGCGTGCTCTGGTGCGATGGTCGACGCACTCACGAGTTGCCTGCCGGCGCTCGTGTTGAGGCACGTCGCAGCCAAAAACCGGTGCGCATTGCCCGTCTTCACGATGCCCCGTTCACCGACCGTTTGGTCAAAAAGTTTGCGCTGCCGGTCGTCGGTTGGCGCGGCCCGTCAAACTAGGCGCAGGCTTGCATGATTGAAGAAATCTATATTCGCGACATCGGCGTTATTGCCGAAGCTCGTCTTGAGTTGCGCCCAGGTTTGACTGTTCTAACCGGCGAGACTGGTGCGGGCAAAACTATGGTGCTTTCAGCTCTTGGATTGTTGTTGGGTGAGCGCGCCGACACCGGTGCTATTCGCGGCGGTCAACCGCAGGCAACTGTTGAGGGTCGCTGGTTGGTAACTGCCGACGGTGCTCTTGCTGAACGCCTTGCCGAGGCTGGCATCGAGCTTGAGACTTTGGCATCAGGTAATTCAACGAAGCAGGCTGAGCTGATCATGAACCGCAGCTTGAGCGCAGAGGGGCGTTCTCGCGCTGCGGTAGCTGGTCGTGCAGTGCCAGTTGCGCTTCTAAGCGAAGTTGCCGACTATCTGGTTGCCGTGCATGGTCAGGCCGACCAGCAGCGCCTGCGCAGCGCAAGTGCTCAGCGTGAGGCGCTCGACCAGTTCGGTGGGCCTGAACTTGAGAATGTTGCCGCGCGTTATGCAACGGCTTTTCACACCTGGCGAGCCAGCGCATCAAGACTTGAGCAGCTGCGCACCGAACTTGAACACCGCTTGCGCGAAGCAGAAGAACTTCGTGCCACCGTGGCCGAGCTCGAAGCAGCCGCTCTTGAGCCTGGCGAAGACGTCAAACTTGCCGAGCTAACCGAGCGCCTGACCCACCTAGAGGTTTTGCAACAGGCAACGACAACCGCGCACGAGTTGCTTTCGAGCGAAGGTTTCGGCGAGGCTAGCGATGCAACCTCACTAATCGGTCAAGCCCGCAAGTCTCTTGAACAAGTTGCGCACTTTGATGCTGCGCTCGCCGAACAAGCCGACCAGCTGCGCGAGATCGGTTTTCAGCTGACCGACGTTGCGGCTCAAATCTCTGCCTATGCCGGCGATCTCGAAGGCTTTAGCCCAAGCGAGCTTCAAGCCATGCACGAGCGTCGGGCACTAATCAATAGCCTCACCAAAAAATACGGCAAGACCCTCGACGAACTCATCGATTTCAGCACCGAAGCCAGCAACCGCCTGCTCGACCTCGACTCAAGCACCGAGCAAATCGAGCAGCTCGAAGCCAGCGTTGACGGTCAACTTGCCGATGCTACAGCCCTGGCCAACGAGCTCACCAATCTTCGCAATGCAGCAGCGGTTGAGCTTGCAGCAGCCGTTTCGGCCGAGCTCTCGGCACTAGCCATGGGCGCCGCCAGCCTCGTGATTCAAGTTACTCCAGCCGCCGAGCTGACCAGTTTTGGTGGGGACCAAATCGCCATCTTGCTCAGCTCATACCAAGGCGCCGAACCGAGGCCTCTAGGCAAAACTGCCAGCGGCGGCGAGCTTTCGCGCATCATGCTTGCGCTCGAAGTCGTTCTGGCTAAAACCGCGCAAACCCCAACCTTTATCTTTGACGAAATCGATGCCGGAGTTGGTGGCGCTGCCGCCATCGAAATCGGTCGACGCCTAGCCAAACTCGCCCAAACCGCTCAAGTCATCGTGGTCACCCACCTTGCCCAAGTTGCGGCCTTCGCCAACCACCACCTCAACGTGCAAAAGACAGCCTCGGCCACCTTCACTGCCAGCGACGTGCAGGTGCTAACCGGTGAAGCCCGCACAGCCGAACTAGCCCGCATGCTCTCAGGACTCGCCGACAGTGCCAGCGCGCGCGAGCATGCGCAAGAGCTGCTTGCTCTTGCCAAGGCGTAGTGCGCCAAAGGTAATCCGCCCAAATTAAAGCCCCACCAATATTCGCGCCACGCCGAGGTGCGCACCCGCGCGAATGTTAGGCTTTAATTCCATGGCAGATGCAATGGAATCAGGCAAGACTCGTCACATTTTCGTCACCGGAGGTGTTGCGTCTTCGCTTGGCAAGGGCCTAACGGCCTCTAGTTTGGGCAATCTGCTCAGCGCACGTGGTTTGCACGTGGTTATGCAAAAACTCGACCCTTATTTGAACGTCGACCCTGGCACAATGAATCCGTTTCAGCACGGTGAAGTGTTTGTGACCGAAGACGGCGCAGAGACCGACCTTGACATTGGTCACTATGAGCGTTTTCTTGACATCAACTTGGCTCAGTCGGCCAACGTCACCACCGGTCAGATTTATTCGACCGTGATTGCGCGTGAGCGGCGTGGCGACTATTTGGGTGACACCGTTCAGGTGATTCCTCACATCACCGACGAGATCAAGCGCCGCATGCGTTTGCAGGCTCACCAGAGCCCAGCGCCAGACGTGATCATCACCGAAATCGGCGGCACCGTTGGTGACATTGAGTCGCAGCCGTTTATTGAGGCTGCCCGTCAGGTGCGTCACGATGTTGGTCGCGACAACGTCTTTTTTGTGCACGTTTCACTCGTGCCATATCTTGGCCCTTCGGGCGAGCTAAAGACTAAGCCGACCCAGCACTCGGTTGCGACCCTGCGCTCAATCGGCATTCAGCCAGACGCGATTGTTTGCCGCAGCGACCGCGCCCTGCCTGACAGCATCAAAAAGAAGATCGCTCTGATGTGTGACGTTGACATCGAAGCTGTGGTTAACGCGGCTGATGCGAGCAGCATCTATGACATTCCGACTGTGCTAAACAACGAGGGTCTTGACCGCTACATTGTGAAAGCTCTCGGATGGGCCGACAAGGCGACCGAAGTTGACTGGACCCGCTGGAGCAGCGTGCTTGACGCAGTTCACGAACCGAACCACGAGGTCACTATTGGTTTGGTCGGCAAATATATCGACCTGCCAGATGCCTACCTGAGCGTGACCGAAGCGCTTCGCGCCGGTGGTTTCGCTCACAAGACCAAGGTCAAACTCAAGTGGGTTGCTAGCGACCTTTGCGAAACCGCTGAGGGCGCTTATGACGCACTGAGCGACGTTGACGCCATTTGTGTGCCGGGTGGTTTTGGTGTGCGAGGCATCGAAGGCAAGCTGGGGGCTCTCAAGTTTGCTCGTGAAAACAAGATTCCTGCCCTCGGCCTTTGCCTTGGCTTGCAGTGCATGGTCATTGAATATGCGCGCAACGTCGCCGGCATCGAAGGCGCGAGCTCGAGTGAGTTCGACCCTGAAGCCGCACACCCAGTGATTGCGACCATGGCCGAGCAGATTAACATCTTGGATGGCGGCGACCTCGGCGGCACCATGCGCCTAGGCACCTACACCGCGGCACTAAAGCCAGGGTCGATTGTAGAAGAACTTTATGGTGCAAGCACCGCCGACGAGCGCCACCGCCACCGCTATGAGGTCAACAACAGCTATCGCGAGCAAATCGGCGCGGCAGGCCTAGTGTTCTCGGGCACTTCGCCAGACAACAGCCTGGTTGAGTTCGTCGAGTTGCCTCGCGAGGTTCACCCGTTCTATGTGGCAACTCAGGCTCACCCTGAGTTCAAGTCACGCCCAACCAGTGCACACCCATTGTTCAGAGGCCTAATCGAAGCTGCCTTGGTTCGTCAGAACCAGAGCGTGCTTGTTGAAACTGACGACGCCGAGTAGTTCGAAAAACACGCCCTCGCAAAGTAACCCGAAAGCGCGCATGATTGAAGATCGCCCAATCGAATACCCCATCACTAACAGTGAGGTGGCTTTCGAAGGGCGCATCTGGAACGTGCTTCGCGAAACTTTTGATTACCCAACCGGGTCGTTGACGCGCGAGTTCGTCGCTCACACCGGTGCGGTTGCTGTTGTGGCCACCGATGACAATGGCAACGTGCTCATGATTTCGCAATACCGTCACCCGGTGCGTGAGGTGCTGTGGGAGGTTCCCGCAGGGCTTTGCGACGTGGCGGGGGAGCCTCGCATCGAAACTGCTAAGCGCGAACTGCTTGAAGAAACCGGATTCATTGCCGACACCATCGAACCGCTAATCGAGTTCTTCACCACCCCTGGTGGCAACGACGAAAAAATCAGCATCTTTTGGGCGCGTGGACTCAAATTTGTGGGTCACGACCTCGACCTTGAGGGTGAAGAAATCGACATGACTGTGCGCTGGGTGCCGCTAAACGAAGCCGTGCAGTCGATTCTGGCCAGCAAAGTTAAAAGCCCAGCAGCCCAGGTTGGGCTCATGGCACTCGCCCTAAAGTGGGGCCAGAATGCAACTGAGACAGAATAAAAATCTGCCAGGGCTGGTCGACGAATATCTTCGACACCTAGCGATTGAGCGCGGCGTAGCCAACAACACTTTGGCGGCTTATAAACGTGATTTGAACGGATACCTGCAGTTTCTCGAGCGCGAGCTGGGCGCACCGGCAGTGCAAGACGTTGGTTTTGACGCAAACGCTATCACCGAACAAACCGTGCGTGAGTTCGCTAAAGATTTAGCCGCCCGCCAGGTGACGAGCAAAGATGGCCTGACGACAAAACCGATAGCTGCGACCTCGGTGGCGCGCATGCTGGCAGCGGTGCGCGGGCTTCACAACTTTTGGCTGGTTGAAGGCCTCGCCGAAAACGACGTTGCCCACGCGGTGAAGCCGCCCAAAACCCCGCGCCGCCTGCCCAAGGCGCTTAGCCTAAGCCAAGTTGAGGCGCTGCTAGCAGCAGCTGGGCCCGAGCCAGGTGCTGCACAACCTGGCGCCGATGTCTCAGCCACCGCCGACCTCATGCGCCTGCGCGACCGCGCCTTGGTTGAACTGCTTTATGCCACCGGTGGTCGCGTTAGCGAACTCACCGCACTCGACCTTGACGACCTCGTCGAACCAGGGCTTTTGAGGCTCTTCGGCAAGGGTTCTAAAGAGCGCATAGTGTTCGTTGGCAGTTTCGCTCAGCGTGCGCTCGACGCTTATCTCACGCGCACCCGCCCAGGTTTAGCTCAGGCTGCAGGGCGCGCAGCGGGCATCCGAATTAATTCAACGCCCGCACTTTTCTTGAACCACCGCGGCAGTCGATTGAGCCGTCAAAGCGCTTGGCAAATCGTGCACGAGGCAGCAGTGCGAGCGGGCATTGAAGCCGAAGTTTCGCCCCACAGCCTGCGTCACTCGTTTGCAACCCACCTGCTCGAAGGCGGTGCCGACGTTCGTGTCGTTCAAGAACTGCTCGGGCACGCCTCTGTGGCCACAACCCAGATTTATACACTTGTAACAATTGATCGGCTTCGAGAGGTCTATGCGCTGTCGCATCCGCGTGCGCGGCGGTAGGCTAATAACTAGCAAAAGTGCCAAAATCCGATGGCGCCACGAGCTAAACGTTTAACAAGAAAGTCGTGAGGACCCCTTGGCAAAACCACCGTCAGACACTCGATTCGCAGTGCCAGCCGCGCTAAAGTCGCACGGCCCGGCGCGCATCATTGCCATGTGCAACCAAAAAGGTGGCGTGGGCAAAACCACCACCACCATTAACGTGGCCGCTGCGCTAGCTGAATACGGCCGAAAAGTTTTGCTCGTCGACTTCGACCCTCAAGGTGCACTTTCGGCTGGTCTGGGCATCAACACCGGCGATCTGCCAACGGTTTATGACCTGATGATGAACAAAGACATGAAAACCCGCGACGCCATCATCACCACCAAAGTGCCAAACATTGACCTTTTGCCAGCAAACATCGACCTTTCGGCTGCCGAACTTCGGCTAGTTAGCGAAATGGGCCGCGAAAAGATTCTCAAGGGCATCTTGAAGCAGGTCAGCGACGACTATGACCTAATAATGATCGACTGCCAGCCTTCGCTCGGGTTGCTCACCGTAAACGCGTTGACTGCAGCTCACGGTGTAATGATTCCGTTGGCCTGCGAGTTCTTTGCCCTTCGCGGTGTCGCTTTGCTAATCGAAACTGTTGACAAAGTGCGCGAGCACTTGAACGAAACCCTGCAGGTCGACGGCATTTTGGCGACCATGTATGACCCTCGCACCTTGCACTCACGCGAAGTGCTCGACCGTTTGCACGAAGTGTTTGGCGAAAAAGTATTTCGCAGCGTCATCGGTCGCACCGTGAAGTTTCCTGACGCAACAGTCGCAGGTCTGCCTATTACCAGTTTTGCGCCAACGTCGATTGCGGCTGAAAGCTATCGCACCGTAGCCCGAGAATTGGTGGCACGTGGCAATTGCGCTTAACAGCGAACTAGCCGAAGCCAACAAAAACGGAACCGGTTTTGCACTAAACCTGCAAAACTTTGAAGGGCCGTTTGACCTTCTGCTCTCGCTGATTTCTAAACATGAGCTCGACATCACTGAGGTTTCGCTTAGCCGAGTGACCGATGAGTTCATCCAATATTTAAAAACTCTTGATTCAGCTGCTGAGCTTGATGAAGCGAGCGAGTTTTTGGTGATTGCAGCCACCTTGCTTGACCTAAAAATTGCTGGACTATTGCCAAAAGGTGAGGTTGTTGACAGCGAAGACGTGGCTTTGCTCGAAGCCCGCGACCTGCTGTTTGCTCGACTTTTGCAATACCGTGCCTTCAAAGAGATCGCTTCGTGGTTTGCTTCTGCAATCGGTGCCGAAGATCGCCGAATAGCGCGCGAAGTGCCGCTCGATGAACGGTTTATCAAAAGCACCCCAGAGTTGGTGTGGACTCTCTCGGTCGAAGAGTTTGCAACGCTAGCAGAGCAAACGCTGACTCCACGTGAGATTCCCACAGTCGGCTTGACACACTTGCACGCACCTCGGGTGAGCGTTCGTGAACAGGCTAGCGAAGTGGTAAAAATGCTTCGAGCTGCAGGGCGAGTAACTTTTAGAACTCTGCTTGGCGAGGTTCGTGACCGTGGCATTATTGTGGCCCGCTTCTTGGCGATTCTTGAACTGTATCGCCTAGCCGCCGTTAGTTTCGAGCAAGCCAGCCCGTTAGGTGATCTCGAAGTGCAATGGGCCGGTTCAGACTTTGACGACGAAAAACTTGCAACTTTAGGAGTTGACTATGGAGCTTGAAATTGAGCTGCACGACCTAGCTTCGGCTGTTGAGGCGATCTTGATGGTCGCCGACCAGCCGTTATCACTCGTGGCGCTAGCTGCCTCACTTGATCGCCCTGTGGCTCAGGTGCGCACAGTGCTCAACTATTTGCGCGAAGAATACGACGGTGGTGCTGTGGCACGCCAGCGAGGCTTCGAGCTTCGAGAAACTGGCGGCGGATTCCGCCTATATGTGCGCGAAAACTTCGACTGGGCGGTTCGCCACTTCTTAGAAAACGACAACCCAACCAAACTAAGCCAGGCAGCCCTCGAAACCCTCGCGGTCATAGCCTACAAACAGCCGATTTCGCGCGGCCAAGTAGCGTCGATTCGTGCCGTAAACGTCGACAGCGTGGTTCGCACCCTGCTCAGCCGTGGCCTAATCACCGAGCTTTACACCGACAGCGAATCAGGCGCGATTCACTACGGAACGAGCCCTTTGCTGCTCGAAAAACTTGGCATCAACAGTCTTGATGAACTGCCTCTCATCAGCCCATTCCTACCAGATGCGATGAGTGATTTTAATGTCGAACTTTAACAATGCAAATGACCGCCCAAACCGTTCAAAACCGCAAGGCGGCCGCGACGAGCGCGGCAACCGCGCTGCGGCTTCTGGGTCGGGCCGCGACGAGCGCGGCAACCGCCCACCACGCGATTTTGCTGAGGCCTACCCACCGGTCGACGGTTTCGCTGACAATCAGCTTCAGGGTGACCTTGAGATTGACGGCGAATTCGAAGGCGACTATGAAGACGTCGAAGAAGAAGACGAAGACAACTTTGCCGGCATAACCGACGGTGACTTTGGTGGCTCATGGGATTCAACCCTTGCGAACCCAACCGAAGCCAGCGAAGGCGTTCGTCTTCAAAAAGTGCTAGCCGGTGCCGGTGTAGCCTCACGTCGGGTTTGCGAAGGCTTGATTGTCGATGGCCGCGTGCGCGTCAACGGCAAGGTCGTTCGCGAGCTTGGCACGCGCATCAACCCCGAGGTTGATGAGGTTACCGTCAACGGCAACCGTGTGCAACTCGATACATCTAAGGTGTATTTGGCTTTAAATAAACCCTTCGGCGTGGTTAGCACCATGGCCGACGAACACGGCCGCCCAGACTTGAACGAATACGTAATCAACTATGAACGCGTATTCAACGTCGGCCGCCTCGACGCCGAAACCACAGGTTTGCTGCTGCTAACCAATGACGGCGACCTGGCCAACGCACTGGCCCACCCAAAGTTTGGCGTGCAAAAGGTTTATCTGGCGCTGGTCGAAGGTGAAATGACCAGCGAAACCATTGACACTCTGCTTGAGGGTTTCGAGCTCGAAGACGGCTTCATTGCTGCCGACCGGGCACGCGTTTTAGCAATCTCAAAAGGGCAAAGCCAAGTTGAAATCGTGCTGCACTCGGGTCGCAACCGCATCGTGCGTCGCATGCTCGACGAAGTCGGATTCCCCGTGGTCGCGCTCGTGCGCAAACAGTTTGGTCCGATTCACCTTGGCGGTCTGCTCTCAGGTCACGTGCGACAACTGAACAAACTCGAAATCAGCGAACTGCTAAAAGCGGCCAGCGGTGAACCCAAAAAAGAAGCACGCAACTTTGTTGGTTCATCAAACGGCCGTGGCCCTCGAGGTGAACTCAAAGGTGCTGGCGCAGGCAAAAACGTGGGCAAGCGATTGCCTAAACTTGAAATCAGCAAAGACGGCGAAAGTGGCTACGGCACCGGCGCCACAGGCCAAAGCGCGAGCGCCAAAGAAGAATTTAAACGCAGCGGCAAACGAGCTGCAGGCTGGGCTAAACCCAAAAAGAAAGGTCGCTAAACATGGCAATTAGAGCAATTCGCGGAGCGATCCAGCTAGACATCGACGAGCGCGATCACCTTATAAAGTCAACAGCCGAGCTCTTGACCAAAACTTTGCACGCCAACAATATTGACAACTCACAGCTGATCTCGATTCTTTTCACAGCAACCCCCGACATCACAAGCGAGTTTCCGGCAATCGCAGCCCGTGAACTTGGCCTAGGTGACGTGCCGCTGATGTGCTTCGTCGAAATGAACGTAACTCACGCCCTGCCGCGCGTGATTCGCATCATGATCACAGCCGACCTAAACGTGAGCCGCGGCGAAGTTCAACACATCTATCTGCGAGGCGCTACAGCGCTTCGACTTGACTTGGCTCAATAGGGCAAACCCATGTCCAGCGCAGATTCGAAAGCCCAAAACTCGGCGATAAAAACCAGCGGCACCGTTCGCGTGGTTGGCGCTGGCCTGCTCGGCACAAGCATCGGCTTGGCGCTGACCAAAGCTGGCGTTGACGTGAGTTTAGAAACCCAGTCGCCAGCAAGCCTGGCGCTAGCAATCGAATACGGCGCCGGTCGCGCAGCACAACCAACCGACAAACCCGCGCTGATTGTGGTTTGCGTGCCACCAGAAACCACCGCCCCGATTGTTGCGCGCGAACTTGCGGCGTTCCCCGGCGCCATCGTCACCGACGTGGCTAGCGTCAAAGCCGAGATTCTTGAGCAGTTGCGAGCCACCGGCGCCGACCTCACAAGATACGTTGGCGGCCACCCAATGGCCGGTCGCGAACGCGGGGGAGCCATCAGTGGCCGCGCCGACCTATTCGTCGGGCGCCCCTGGGTTATTGCGGCGAATGCCGAAACCACTGCGGCAGGTGTGGCCGCGCTCGAAACCCTAGCGACCGATCTTGGTGCCACACCGGTTCATGTTGCGCCCTTTGAACACGACCGCGCAGTTGCGTTAGTTTCGCACGTGCCTCAGTTGGTCTCGAGCCTGTTGGCTGCCCGACTTGCAGACGCTGATGGTCGCGACCTTGCACTGGCTGGCCAAGGCTTGCGCGACACAACCCGCATCGCCGCGAGTGACCCAAAAATGTGGACGCAAATTTTGAAAGCCAATGCTGAACCCGTTGCAGGAATTCTTGAAGACCTCGCTGCTGATCTCAACGAAGTGATCGCGGCACTTTCAGACACGGCGGCGCCAGGAGCGATTCACGAAATCACTCGCGCCCTTGAGGCCGGCAATGCTGGTGTTAGTCGCATTCCGGGCAAGCACGGTGCAACCGCCACCAACTATGCCACCGTGGTGGTAATGATCGATGACCGCCCGGGCGAGCTAGCACGTTTGCTGACCGAGGTGGGCCAGCTTGGCGTGAACCTAGAAGATCTAAAGCTTGAGCACTCACCTGAAGCCCAAATTGGTTTGGTCGAGCTTTATGTGAACCCGAGCGCCGAAGCCGGCCTGGTCGCAGATCTTTTGAAACTAGGTTGGCGCATAGCGGCATGAGCACTTTTGTTGTCGCGGTTGACGGCCCAGCAGGCTCGGGCAAGTCAAGCGTTAGCAAGCAGGTTGCGCGTGAGCTCGGCTTTGGCTATCTTGACACCGGCGCAGCCTATCGAGCGCTCGCCTGGCAGGTTCTTGCGCAAGCCTCTAAAGCCGATGGCAGCAGCGAAGCCGCGCTCGAAGCCATGCGTGACTTGAATTCACCCACCGAGCTTGCCGCGCACTTTGACTATGCGATCTCAACCGACCCCGATAACTTTTGGGTCAAGGTTGGCGAAACTGACGTCACCGAGGCCATTCGCAGCAACGAAGTTGCCGAGTTTGTTAGCCAGGTGGCGCGCATTCAAGTTGTTCGCGACTTTATGAAAGCACTGACGCGTCAGCTAGCTGCCGACTGCCAAAAGCCAGGCATCATCATCGAAGGTCGCGACATCACCACCGTGGTTGCGCCCGACGCTCAAAAGCGCCTCTTGGTTACCGCGAGCGAAACGGTTAGACTAGAACGTCGGGGTGCTGAACTGGCCAAAGGCCAAAACCCCAGCTCAGACGCAATGGCCGCTGAAAAGCTGAAGCGCCAAATTTCGCAACGCGACGCGAGCGACGCAAAAGTTGTTGACTTTATGACACCCGCCCCGGGCGTCACACTGGTTGACACCACCGAACTTGACTTTAACCAAACGGTTAGAACAGTGCTTGACCTGATTAATCAGGCGAGCTAAACCTAAGGAACCTCTGATGGCTAACAAAAACGAGCCAATTGAACCGACTGGCGTGAACGAATCAGCCGGCGCACCCGCCGAAGATTTTGACGAAGCTGATTTTGAAACTGAAATCGTTTATGTCAGCGGTCTAAACGCCGATGGCGAAGCTGACTATGAAGAAGACGACGAATATGACGACGATGCTTTTGACATCGACGGCCAAGACGACCCAGCATTGCTTGCTCGCCTAGCCGAGCTAAACGCTGAACTTGCTAACGACACAACTGATGAAGACCGCATTCGTGCTCTTCGCGCTGGTCTTGAAGAATATGACCTGCTTGACGAGGACTTCGACGTTATCGATGGTCGTCTAACCGCGGGGGAGCCCGGCTTTTTGCCAGCCCTGCCAGTTTTGGCCATTGTTGGTCGCCCAAACGTTGGCAAGTCAGCCCTGGTGAACCGCATTCTTGGTCGCCGCGAAGCCGTGGTCGAAGACGTGCCTGGTGTTACTCGCGACCGTGTCACCTACAAAGCCGAGTGGAACGAACGCAAGTTCACCCTCGTTGACACTGGTGGCTGGGAGCCTGACGCTAAAGGCATCGACCGCTCAGTTGCGCTTCAGGCAGAGATCGCGATCGACCTTGCCGACGTTGTAATGCTCGTGGTTGACGCAACCGTTGGCGCCACCAGCACCGATGAGCGTGTGGTTCAGTTGCTTCGCAAGAGTGGCAAGCCAACTATTTTGGTTGCAAACAAGGTTGATGACGCCCGTGGCGAAGCCGACGCAGCGGCCCTTTGGGGTCTTGGCATTGGCGAACCACTGCCAGTTTCAGCCCTTCACGGTCGTGGCGTTGCCGACCTGCTTGACCACGTAATCAGTGTTCTTCCTAAGATCTCGGCAGTTGCCAAGCAAGAGTTTGGTGGCCCACGCCGCGTTGCTCTGATTGGCCGCCCTAACGTTGGCAAATCTTCACTTCTCAACAAAGCTGTTGGTGCCGAGCGAGTTGTCGTCAACTCGCTTGCCGGCACAACTCGCGACCCTATCGACGAGCAGGTTGAACTTGGCGGCCGCACCTGGCGTTTCGTTGACACTGCGGGCATCCGACGCCGTTTGCACTTGGCTCAGGGCGCTGACTTTTATGCTTCGCTTCGCACTCAGGCCGCTCTTGAGCGCGCCGAAGTTGCCGTTGTGCTCTTTGACGTGAAAGACCCAATCAGCGAGGCTGACATTCGCATTGTCGACATGGCTCTCGAATCTGGCCGCGCGCTCGTTCTAGCATTTAACAAATGGGATGAACTCGACGACGAACGCCGTCGCTGGCTCGAAAAAGAGATCGAACAAGACCTCGCACACGTTGACTGGGCACCTCGAGTGAACATCTCAGCTAAGACTGGTCGTCACCTAGAAAAGCTTGTGCCTGCCCTTGAAATCGCCCTTGACTCGTGGGACACCCGCATTCAAACCGGCAAGCTCAACGCGTTCATTCAAGAGCTCACCATGCAAACCCCGCACCCGGTGCGCGGCGGCAAGCAACCACGCATCTTGTTTGCAACCCAAGCCTCAAGCAGACCACCAAAGTTCGTGCTCTTCACCACCGGCTTTCTCGACCCAGGCTACCGCCGCTTCATCGCGCGCCGTCTGCGCGAAACCTACGGTTTCGAAGGCACGCCAATTGAAATCGGCATGCGTGTGCGCGAAAAGCGCAAGCGCACCAAGTAGCCCTCAAGTTTTAAGCAAGCCTGCCCTCAGTTTTCTGGTGGCAGGCTTCTTGCTAGCCTGAGCACATGAACAGTTATGAGCGAAGCAATAGCAAGTTGGCCATTATCGGTGCGGGGGCGGTGGGCACATCGCTGGCTTATGCGGCTTTGATTCGCAAGAGCGCGCGTGAGATCGTGCTTTATGACACTAACGCGGCCAAGGTTGAGGCCGAGGTTCTTGACCTCGCCCACGGCACCCAGTTCACGGGCAGCAGCCGCGTTGCGGGCGGGGCCGACATTGAGGTTGTGCGCGATAGCGACGTGGTGGTTATCACGGCTGGCGCTAAGCAGCAGCCAGGGCAGTCGCGCCTTGACCTTGCTGCCACCAACGTTGAGATTTTGCGCGAGCTGATGCCTAAACTTGTCAAGCTTGCGCCTCACGCGGT
>CAISOV010000123.1 GCA_903887175.1 uncultured Micrococcales bacterium | reverse complement strand
GTTGTGCCGGCCATGATCGTCTTGGCTTAGAACTTAGACATTGCCGAAGCTAAGGCTCCGTTGAAAGCGTTTGATGCATAGGTGGCTCCCGAAAGGTTGGCCACGGCTGCACCGTTTGATGCCACTGCCGACTGAGCCAAAATCGGGTAGGCACTCTGCCACTGCGAGGTGGCATAAGACTGCGGAAATGTGACATCGGTAACCACGCCATTAACTTTGGTGACTGTTACCTGGGCGTAGTCGCCCCACTGGTCGCCACCCTGATAAACGTCACCGGTTTTTGTTACTTTGCTCGATGAAGCTGAAGCGCTAGCAGTTGCACTAGCTGATGGCGTTGGCGTGCCACTCGAGCTAGGCGTGGTGGTTGGAAAACTTATTGTGTGCTCAGCCACCTGGTGACTTGTGATGATTATGCCGCCGACAACGCTGCCGCCGATGGCCAAAGCCGTCATCATGGTGTGAACTTGATCGCGATTCATTTATTTGCCTTAGAACTTTGACATTGCTGAGGCCAAAGACTGGTTGAATGCCTCGGCGCTATAAGTGGCTCCAGTTCGGTTTTTCGCTGTGTTGAACTGGGCACCGTTTGATGAAACAGCAAGTTGCTGAAGATACGGAAAAATACCATCACGGCCAGCTGTGGCAGATGCAACGAGTAAATCTACAGCGGTCACTTTGCCGTTGGTTTTAGTCACCGAAACCTGAATCTGACCGCCATAAACAGTTTCGCGAACTAGGGAGCCAGTCTTAGTAACCGTTGTGTTGCTTGGTGGCGGTGTCGAAGTGCTTGGTTTCGGGGTTGGAGTATTGCTTGAAGTGTGGGTTGGCGCTGGGGTTGGCCCACTGCTTGAACCAGTTGTTGTGGTCTTTTTGGTGGTTTTCTTAGTCTTCTTTTTGGCCGCCGCGGTTGCTGTGTTGCTGCTCGAGCTGCTTGGCTGCGCTGAGCTAGAACTTGAAGGCTTAGGTGAGTGGCTCGCTGAAGTTTTAGTGGTTGCCGAGCCAGAACTGCTTGGCTGCGCAGAGCTTGAGCTGGTGTTGCTGGCACCCGGGTTGTCGCTAACGCCAACGGTTGGGTTGGCGCTGCCGCTGTTGGTGTTTAGTGCGCCCAGTGAAAAGCTAGTGCCGGCGGCTGAGTTTGCCCCGATGGCATAGCTGATGGCGCAAATGCCCATGCCAACAGAGGCAACGAAAGTCTTAGTGGTATTTCTCACCAGGCAAACTCCTCAGCGTGAATTTGGTGCGATGGTGTGCCGGCGCGAAGCAGGCTTTTTTCAACAGTTTTAGTCCAGGGGGCTGGGCCACAAATGAACACGTCGCTTTCTGAAACCCAAGGAGCGATCAGTGAGAGGCGAGCGTGGTCTGGCAGGTTTTCTGGGTGTGCGGGCATCCAAGATTTTGGGTTGCCGCGTGAACCTTCAAGCAAGGTTAGTTTGAAGCCGCGGCGGCGTGAAAGCTCTTTTAGTTCTTCGACTAACGGTGCATCGCTTTCGCTTCGAACGCGATAGATGATGTTGATGTCGCCGGGGCGAGCCGCCATTGACTCGGCTAATGCGCGAATCGGCGGGGCACCGATGCCGGCTGCGATGAGCGTGACTTTTTCGCGCGTGCGGCGGTCTTCGGTGAAAACGCCGTATGGCCCCTCAAGAATGATGCGTGTGCCCGGTTTGATTAGCTGAAGCAGCGAGGTGTCGTCACCGCGTTTGCCGATCGTGAAACGAATGAACTTGTCGTTAGGCGCAGCTGATAGCGAGAACGGGTGGGCACGCCACCATTCCTTGCCTGTCATTACTCGCAAAATATAGAACTGACCCGCTTTGCCACCAACGCGCTTTAGGTTGCGACCGCCGATGTAAATCGAGGTAGCGTCTGAAGACTCACTGGCGGTTTCAATAACTTTGAAGCCGTGATAAACCGATCCAACGATTGGAGCCAAAAAGCGGAACCACGCGATGTTGCAGACCACGAACAAATAAAGCGTGACCCAAAAGAAAGTTTGAGGCCATTTGCCTGCAATGTCGGTGCCGGTTGAAAACTGGTGGGGCACTGCAAGGGCCACTGAAAAATATGAAAGCAAGTGAACGACGTACCAGGTCTCATAGCTGAGGCGCTTGCGGGCAATGTTGATAGAGCTAACAACCACAACAATCATTAGCGCCAAAGCCAAAATCGACCAGAGCAGGTCGCGACCACTGTGCAGCGCCAACGTGAAGAACTCGTTCACGATTGTGGTTTTTGCTGTGATTGCGTAGCTGATCAGCGACGCCAAGAAGTGCGCAATAACTAGATACAAGATCGGCTTGCCTAGTTTTTTGTGTGTAAGAGTCGCACGGTCGTGACCATAAAGTCGGTCGATCCAGGGCACGCGCGCCACCAAAAGCATGTGAATTAGAAGAATGTCGGTTGCCACCAAAGCGGTTAGCCGGCTGATCGCGGTTAGCCATGTAGGTGGGGTTTCGAGCTTAATTTGGGCCAGATTGCCGTCGAGCAAAAACATGGATACAACTGCAACAATGCTCAACCAGGCTAATGCTTCAACAAAGTCTTGGCCGCGTTGCACTTTGATAATTTTGCGAAAGCCTAGACGCACCTTTTTGTTGGGTTCTGTGAACCTCATGTTTGCAGTCATATCTGCAGCCTGTCGCAAGTCGTTGAGAGTTGTCTGTGAGATTCCTGAGCATAAGCTTTAGAAAGCACAACATTTAGCTTAGAAACCGCACCACTAAAAGCTTAGACAAGATGCCTGACAACTGACTGAAGGCGGCCAGTTGGCGCAAAATCGCTGTCGCAACTTTCACAATAGCGACTCGACCTAGAAACAAAAGCGCAACAAAAAGCTCGTAACTTAACAACATGGGTGAACTGTTTAATAAGTATCCGATGCCGGCCGGTGATGCTGAACGCATCAAAGCCAAGAAAGCATTCGACGAAATGTTCGGCGGCCCAAATAAAGTGCGCCCAAACTACAAGCAAATTTTTGACGCACTCAGCTCAATGACCATGACTGAACTGACCGGTCGCACTGAGGCACTCGCAAGTTCATACCTAGCCCAAGGCGTGACCTTTGACTTTGCAGGCGAAGAAAGACCTTTTCCGCTAGATGCTGTGCCTCGAGTTATCGACGCCAACGAATGGAAAACCATCGATGCTGGCGTTCAACAGCGGGTAAAAGTGCTCGAAGCTTTTCTAGCCGACATTTATGGGCCAAAATCTGCGATTCGCGACGGTGTGATTCCAGCCAGCTTGGTAACTTCGTCGTCGCACTTTCACAGGGCCGCCTCAGGCATTGACCCCGCCAACGGCGTGCGAATTCAAGTTTCAGGCATCGACCTCGTTCGCGATGAAGCCGGCGCCTGGCGAGTGCTCGAAGACAATGTTCGGGTGCCCAGCGGTGTCAGTTATGTGATCTCGAACCGTCGAGTCATGACCCAGACCCTGCCCGAGTTGTTCCAAAAAATGCGTATTCAGCCGGTAGCAGATTATCCGAATCGTCTTTTGGCGGCTTTGCGCGCGGCAGCACCGTCGGGTGTTGTTGAACCGGTCGTGGTCGTGCTGACTCCTGGTGTTTATAACTCGGCCTATTTCGAACACACCCTGCTAGCTCGTCTGATGGGTTTAGAGCTTGTCGAAGGCCGTGACCTATTTTGCATCGGCGGCAAGGTTTATATGCGAACCACCGCTGGCCCGCGTCGAGTTGACGTCATTTATCGTCGCGTTGACGACGAATTTCTTGACCCACTCACCTTTAGACCCGATTCAGTTCTTGGCCCGCCGGGTCTTATTGCCGCTGCCCGCTTGGGCAATGTGACGCTGGCAAATGCGGTGGGCAATGGCGTGGCCGACGACAAACTTGTTTATACCTACATGCCAGATCTAACTCGCTATTACCTAAACGAAGAACCAATCATCGAAAACGTTCGCACCTGGCGGTTAGAAGAACCAGGGGCGCTTGAAGAAGTACTCGATCGTTTGGCTGAACTTGTGGTCAAGCCGGTTGATGGTTCAGGCGGCAAAGGCTTAGTTGTTGGCCCAAGGGCGAGCGCTAAAGAGCTCGATGACCTTCGCAAAAAACTTATCAAAGACCCTCGGGGGTGGATCGCTCAGCCGGTTGTGCAGCTTTCGACCATTCCCACCCTGGTCGAAGATGGCCTTCGTGCTCGTCACGCCGACCTTCGCCCGTTTGCAGTCAATGACGGCAAAAAAGTTTGGGTACTGCCAGGCGGTTTGACACGGGTGGCCTTGCCTGAGGGCGAGCTGGTTGTAAACAGTTCACAGGGCGGCGGTTCAAAAGACACTTGGGTGATCGGGGGCGAGCGTGCGCCGCAAAAAACTGCGATTTCGAGCAACTCGGCAGTAGCCGGTTTGTTGGCAAGACAAACCTCGAGTGATTCAGGCTACAGCGCCTATCAGATTCAAATTCAGCAACAGCAACAAACCGTGGCAGCGGCCGACGCAGTGCAAGCCGCCGCGCAGACCAACACAAACGAAAGAAGCTCAGAATGCTAAGTCGCATTGCAGAATCATTGTTTTGGATCGGCCGTTACGTTGAGCGCGCCGACGGAACTTCGCGCCTTCTCGACGTGCACCTGCAGTTGTTGCTAGAAGACCCTTGGGTCGAAGAGAATCAGGCCTGCCGTTCTCTGCTTGAGGTGATTGGTTCATCTGCCGAACAGGCGGGAATATCGCCAAGTCATAATTTGGGTCGCGAAGAGCTGCTGAGCATTTTGACTGTTGACCGAAACGACCCGAGCTCAATCGCGTCGTCGCTGAACTCGGCGCGCGAGAACGCCAGACGTGTGCGCGAGATTGTTTCGACTGAACTATGGGAATGCCTCAACACCACTCGCAGTCGCATGCCACGCAAGGTTGCCCTTGACCGAGCTCACGACTTTTTTGGCTGGGTTCGTGAACGCACAGCGCTGGCAGTTGGCATTGTTGAAAGCAGCACCAGCCGCGACGAAGCCTGGACATTCTTCACTTTAGGCCGAAGCCTAGAGCGTGTTGACATGACTGCCCGCCTGCTGGCCACGAGTGAACTCACCGAAGCCAGCGGCCCATCGTGGACGACCATTTTAAGAAGCTGTGGCGCATACGAAGCTTATTTGCGCACCTATCGAGGCGTGCCATCAGCAACCAACGCCGCAGAGTTTTTGTTGCTAGATCGCATTTTTCCGCGCAGCGTGATCTTTGCGTTGACTCGTGCCGAAAATTGTCTAGCCGATCTTGCACCCGCCACTGACCGCGTCGGTGTTAGCGATGCGGCGCTGCGCCAACTCGGACAAATTCGAACGAACCTCGAATATCGTTCAGCGCCAGACATTCTTGCCAATTTGACCAGTGAAATGGTTGCGTTGCAGCAAGGCATCGGTGAAATCTCAGAAGCTATTCGACTCAGGT
>CAISOV010000122.1 GCA_903887175.1 uncultured Micrococcales bacterium | reverse complement strand
GATCATGTTCTTGATGTAGTCGTCGTGGCCTGGAGCGTCTACGTGTGCGTAGTGGCGCTTCTCGGTCTGGTACTCAACGTGTGAGATGTTGATCGTAATACCGCGCTGCTTTTCTTCAGGCGAGTTGTCGATCTGGTCAAACGCTGACGCAGTGTTTAGGGTTGGATACTTGTCGTGAAGCACCTTGGTGATAGCAGCAGTCAAAGTGGTCTTACCGTGGTCAACGTGACCGATAGTACCGATGTTGACGTGCGGCTTGGTGCGCTCGAATTTCGCCTTAGCCATGATGGGTCCTCCTCAGGACTCGTAGTAAATCATCGGACAGGTCTTGCCCGAAGAGATTGGGATTTACAGAATTTTGATATTACTAGGTTTGAGCGGTCGAAGTAAAACTACTACTCGCCTTTGGCCTTCTGAACGATTGCATCAGCGACAGCCTTTGGAACCTCAGCATAGGTTTCGAAGGTCATCGAATAGACCGCACGACCCGAAGTCTTCGAGCGTAGGTCACCGACATAACCGAACATTTCTGACAATGGAACAAGGGCGCGAACGACCTTAACGCCAGAGGCGTCATCCATCGACTGAATCTGACCACGACGAGAGTTTAGGTCACCGATTACGTCGCCCATGTATTCTTCAGGGGTGCGCACTTCGACGGCCATCAACGGCTCGAGTAGTACAGGGTTTGCTAGACGTGATGCCTCTTTGAAGGCAATCGATCCGGCAATCTTAAACGCCATTTCAGACGAGTCAACGTCGTGGTACTGGCCGTCAAGTAGCGAAGCCTTGACGCCTACCATTGGGTAACCCGCAAGGGTTCCAACCTGCATGGCGTCTTGGATTCCAGCGTCAACGCTCGGGATGTATTCGCGAGGAACACGACCACCGGTTACAGCGTTAACGAACTCATAAGTCTTGTCGCCGTCAACTTCCATCGGCTCAAGCTTGATCTGAATCTTGGCGAACTGACCAGAACCACCGGTCTGCTTCTTGTGGGTGTAGTCATATTTGTCTACGGTGCGGCGAATGGTTTCGCGGTAGGCAACCTGTGGCTTGCCAACGTTTGCCTCAACCTTGAACTCGCGACGCATGCGGTCAACCAGAATGTCTAGGTGAAGCTCGCCCATGCCCGAGATCACGGTCTGGCCGGTCTCGTGGTCGTGCTCAACGCGGAAAGTCGGGTCTTCTTCAGCTAGCTTCTGAATTGCAAGGCCTAGCTTCTCTTGGTCGCCCTTGGTCTTTGGCTCAATGGCAACCGAGATAACTGGCTCTGGGAACGTCATTGACTCAAGAACAATTTGGTTGTCTGGGTCACAAAGAGTGTCACCTGTGGTGGTGTCTTTTAGGCCGATGGCTGCATAAATGTGGCCAGCGGTTACAGACTCAACCGGGTTCTCTTTGTTGGCGTGCATCTGGAACAACTTGCCGATGCGCTCTTTTTTGCCCTTAGTCGAGTTAATGACCTGGTCACCCTGGTTAGCTGCGCCTGAATAAACACGAATGTAAGTCAAGCGGCCGAAGAACGGGTGAGTCATAACCTTGAAAGCTAGAGCTGCGAAAGGAGCGGTTGATGACGGTTCGCGGGTTAGTCGAATTTCTTCGTCACGCGGGTCGCCACCTTCAACTGATGCAACGTCAAGCGGGCTTGGTAGGTAGTCGATAACTGCGTCGAGCATAGGCTGAACACCCTTGTTCTTGAAGGCTGAGCCACAAAGAATCGGGTACATGATCGAGTTGATGGTCAAGTGGCGAATTGCGCCCTTGATCTCGGCAACGGTGAGTTCTTCGCCTGCGAAGTATTTCTCCATTAGCTGCTCATCGGTTTCAGCAACTGCCTCAAGAAGCAATGTGCGGTACTCGTTGGCCTTGTCAACAAGGTCAGCCGGAATCGGCTCAACTTCGTACTTTGCGCCCATTTCAACGTCGCCGCGCCAGGTTAGGGCACGCATTTCGACTAGGTCAACAACACCGGCGAAGGTGCTCTCTGCGCCGATTGGCAACTGAATAACAAGTGGCTTTGCACCAAGACGGTTGATGATGGTGTCTACGGTGAAATAGAAGTCAGCGCCCAGCTTGTCCATCTTGTTTACGAAACAGATGCGAGGAACGTCATATTTGTCAGCCTGACGCCATACGGTCTCTGACTGAGGCTCAACACCCTCTTTGCCGTCGAAAACAGCAACGGCACCGTCAAGCACTCGAAGCGAACGCTCTACTTCAACGGTGAAGTCAACGTGGCCCGGGGTGTCGATGATGTTGATCTGGTTTTTGTTCCAGAAACAGGTGGTTGCAGCTGAGGTGATCGTGATGCCACGCTCTTGCTCTTGTTCCATCCAGTCCATGGTGGCTGCGCCATCGTGCACTTCACCAATCTTGTGAGTAATACCTGTGTAGAACAAGATGCGCTCAGTAGTGGTGGTCTTGCCGGCGTCAATGTGAGCCATGATGCCAATGTTGCGAACCTTGTTCAGGTCGGTAAGCACGTCTTGTGCCACGGGATTCCTCCGAGTGTTATTTGGTTAATGAAGCCTAAAAAAGAAAAATACATCCGCTTGCTAAACACAAAGTTAACAAGCGGATGCATGTGCCTGCTACCAGCGGTAGTGGGCGAAAGCCTTGTTTGATTCAGCCATCTTGTGGGTGTCTTCGCGACGCTTTACAGCAGCGCCTAGACCGTTTGAAGCGTCAAGAATTTCGTTCATTAGACGCTCGGTCATGGTCTTTTCGCGACGAGCTTTTGCGTAGCTAACCAACCAGCGCATAGCCAAAGTGTTGGCACGGTGTGCCTTAACTTCGATTGGAACCTGGTAGGTCGAGCCACCAACGCGGCGTGAACGAACCTCAACGGTTGGACGCACGTTGTCTAGAGCCTTCTTTAGCAAAACAACAGCCTCGGCACCGCTCTTGTTCTTGGCACCCTCAAGGGCGCCATAAACAATCTGCTCAGCCAAGCTCTTCTTGCCGTCAAGCAAGATCTTGTTTACTAGCTGTGAAACGACAGGTGAGCCATAAACTGGGTCGGCTACGACCGGGCGCTTTGATACTGGACCTTTGCGAGGCATTACTTACCCTTCTTTGCACCGTATTGGCTACGAGCCTGTTTACGGTTTTTAACTGCCTGGGTGTCTAGAGCACCGCGGACGATCTTGTAACGGACACCTGGTAGGTCTTTAACACGGCCACCGCGCACGAGCACCATTGAGTGCTCCTGAAGGTTGTGGCCCTCACCAGGAATGTAGGCGGTAACTTCGATACCGTTGCTTAGCTTGACACGTGCAACCTTGCGAAGAGCCGAGTTCGGCTTCTTAGGTGTGGTTGTGTACACACGGGTGCAAACGCCGCGGCGCTGTGGGCTGGCCTTAAGCGCAGGGGTCTTGGTCTTGCTGACCTTTGCCGTGCGTCCCTTGCGGACCAACTGCTGAATTGTTGGCACTGCTTCTCCTTGTTCGGATGTTACTAATTTGCAAGCTTTGATACGCCATTTTGGCGTTTCTAAAGTTCGGTGGCCCACCGGAGCGTGTTCGCTAGCTAGGGCATCTGCGTGTTACTTAGCACACGCTGATGCAAGCCTACTGCAAGACGCTCCGATGGGTCAAATGGAATTCTTTACTCGTCGCCTGAATAAGCTTCGAGTGAAGTTGATGAGAACAGGTTGACCGCACTAAACGCGTCAGCAGCAAGAGCTTCTGGGGTTTCGATTGGTTCTGCCCAAATTCGGTTTGGATACTTCTCGTTCTTGGCTGCTTCGGTTGCCTCGACTGAGATGTTGCGATACTGCTTCAAACCGGTTCCCGCAGGAATCAGCTTGCCGATGATCACGTTCTCTTTTAGGCCAACTAGCTTGTCTTCGCGACGGTCTAGAGCTGCCTGAGTTAGAACTCGGGTGGTCTCTTGGAACGATGCTGCTGACAACCATGACTGAGCAGCCAACGAAGCACGGGTCATGCCCATAACTTCTTGACGAGCTGAAGCTGGCTTCTTGCCGTTCTTGACTGCTTCGCGGTTAGCTGCAGTGAAGCGGTTGCGGTCGATGATCTCACCAGGAAGCATCTCGGTGTCGCCACTTTCGATAACTGTAACCTTGCCGAGCATCTGACGAACAATGACCTCAAGGTGCTTGTCGTGCAGAGGCACACCCTGTGAACCATAGATAGCCTGAACACCACGGATGATTTCGGCTGCAGCTTCGCGCGCACCCTTAACCATTAGAACTTCGTGAGGAATCGGGGTTCCGTCAACCAGGTAGTCGCCAGCCTTGACTTCTTCGCCGATTTCAACAAGTAGGTCATCGCGGCTTACCACAGAGGTGATAGGCGAATACGGTGACAACTTCTTGAAGGTCTTCGAAGTGGTGCGGCTGAACGAGTAGGCATTCGCTGTAGCTTCAGCCTCTTTTTCGGCAGCTTCGCCGATTGGGCGAACATAAACGTCGAACTTGCTTGCGCCAGAAGCGGTTGGAACCTCAACGATGTCAACCTTGCCCGGCCAGAATGCCATAACAGCAACCTTGCCAGCTTGGCGCCAACCTACACGGGCTTCGAGAAGGTCGGTAACACCGTTTAGACCCTGAGTGATGTCATAAGAAATCAGGCGCTCAACACGAACCTTCTGACCACCGATTGACTTCAAAATGGTCTGCTTCTTAGCGTTCGAGGCAGCACCACCGGTGTGGAAGGTACGCATTGTTAGCTGTGTACCTGGCTCACCGATTGACTGAGCAGCGATGATGCCGATGGCCTCGCCGAGGTCAACTGCGTCACCGGTAGCCAACGAGGTGCCGTAGCACTTGGCGCAAACGCCGGTCTGTGACTCACAGGTGAGCACTGAACGAACGTTGACAACCTCGAGGCCGGCGTCTTTTAGCTTGTTTACAAGCTTGGTGTCGACAACCTGACCGGCAACAGCTAGAACTTCTTTGCCAACCTTGATGTCTTCAACTAGGCAACGAGCCAAGATTGAAAGCTCAACCTGGTCTGCGTCTAGAAGGTCTTTTTCAAGGCCACGAGTGGTGCCACAGTCTTCTTCGCGAACGATTACGTCTTGTGCAACGTCAACCAGACGACGGGTTAGATAACCCGCAGCAGCAGTCTTCATCGCGGTGTCAGCGTTGCCCTTTCGGGCACCTGTGGCATTGATGAAGTACTCGTTTGCGGTTAGACCTAGAAGGTAGTTGCCTTTCACTGGCATCGGCGCAAAGTCACCTGATGAGGTGGCAACTGGGCCACGCATACCAACAATCGAACGAATCTGCAGCCAGTTGCCTCGAGCGCCAGAGTTAACCATCTTTGAGATGGCGTTGTCTGCCGGAATCGAGTTCTGAAGCAGGTCTTGAATCTCGTTGGTGCGCTTGAACCACAATGAGCCAAGTTCGTCGCGGCGCTCAAGGTCGCTCTTAAGACCAGAGTCGAATGCCTCTTGAATCTTGGTGTGCTCTGCCTCAGCCGAGATGATCATCTTGGCACGCTTGGTCTCGAACTCACCAGAGTCGAAGTTAGCGTCTGAGATCGACATTGAAACGCCTGAGCGAGTTGCCCAATAGAAACCGGCGTCTTTGATGCGGTCAAGTGCTTGAGCAACCTCGGTGCGGCTAAAGCCTTCAACCAGAGCGGTAACGATCTGGCCGATTTCTTTTTTGCCAACCTGGCGCTCTTGGTATTCATAACCAACCGGAAGCGTCGCGTTGAACAGCGCGCGACCAAAAGTGGTCTCGCGAAGTTCGCCGTTTAGACGAATCTTGATTAGAGCCTGAAGGTCAAGAATCGACTTGCCATCGACGCGAGCGTCATAGGCCAGCTGAGCTTCGGCGATTGATCCGAAGACCTTGCCTTCGCCAACAGCACCCTCTTTAAGAGTGGTCATGTGATACAGACCAATGATCATGTCTTGAGTCGGCACAGCTACTGGGCGGCCATCTGAAGGCTTCAAGATGTTGTTCGAAGCGAGCATCAAGATGCGAGCTTCAGCCTGAGCTTCAACCGATAGCGGCAAGTGAACTGCCATCTGGTCACCGTCGAAGTCAGCGTTGAACGCAGTACAAACGAGCGGGTGAAGCTGAATAGCCTTGCCTTCAACCAAAAGCGGCTCGAAAGCCTGAATGCCTAGACGGTGAAGGGTAGGTGCACGGTTAAGCAGCACCGGACGCTCGCGAATAACTTCTTCGAGAACACCCCAAACCTGTGGGCGGCTGCGTTCAACCATGCGCTTTGCGCTCTTGATGTTCTGAGCTAGACCAAGGTCGACAAGACGCTTCATAACGAAAGGCTTGAATAGCTCGAGAGCCATTAGCTTCGGCAGACCACACTGGTGCAACTTGAGCTGCGGACCAACAACGATAACCGAACGACCTGAGTAGTCAACGCGCTTGCCCAGAAGGTTCTGGCGGAATCGACCCTGCTTGCCCTTGAGCAAGTCGCTCAAAGACTTCAAAGCGCGGTTTCCGGTGCCTGTTACAGCACGGCCACGACGACCGTTGTCGAACAACGCGTCAACAGCTTCTTGAAGCATGCGCTTTTCGTTGTTCAAAATGGTCTTTGGCACAGCACCGAGGTCGATGAAGCGCTTTAGACGGTTGTTGCGGTTAATCACACGACGGTAAAGATCGTTTAGGTCTGAGGTAGCGAATCGGCCACCGTCAAGCTGAACCATCGGACGAATCTCTGGTGGCAAGACTGGCAGAACGTCTAGAACCATTGAGGTCGGTGGAGTGCTTGAGCTGATGAACGACTGCACAACCTTGAGGCGCTTGATTGCCTGAGTCTGCTTTGAACCTTTGAAGTTTGCAATCTGCTCGCGAAGCTCTGCGGCAGCGCCGTCAAGGTCGAACTCGGCTAGAACCTGCTGAACGGCTTCGGCACCAATTGAGGTTTCGAAGTATTCGCTGAAGCAGTAGTCGAAGTGGTCAAAGATGACGTCATTCTGAATTAGGTCGCCTGGCTTTAGAGTCAGGAACAAACGCCAAGCCAACTGCTCTTTCTGCAGGTTAGTTGGGCGTTCGATGCGAGCATATTCGCGAACAATCTTGTCGGTCTTCTTCTTGAACTCAGAGATGAGCTGCTTAATAGCTTTCTCTTCGGCCGCGGTGCGAACTACAGGTGCGTCTTCGCCCTCTTCTTCAGAAGTGGTGCTGGCCTTCTCGTTGGCGCCGGCGTTGTTAGCCAGGGCCTTCTTGCCCCAGAAACCCTCAGGGTTCTTTTCTTCGGCATCGATGAGCTGCTCAACGTTCTTAGCAAACGCGGCGTCAACCCAAAGTGGTGCCTCCCAGAACTTGATTGAAGGCTCAAGAGTTAGACCCTTTTCGCCAAGTGCATCGAACTCTGCCTGAGCAACTGCCATCATCTCTTCGTGACGGCCGTTCCAAAGTGCACGAACACGTGCAACATAGTCTTCTTTAATGAGAAGTGCGTCCATCGACTTGTCGGTCTCGCGAACCTTCATAACGCGGTAGGCCGCGAAATAAATGATCTTCTCAAGGTCTTTCGGAGCCATCGCCAAAAGGTAACCCAGGCGGCTTGGAACACCCTTGAAGTACCAAATGTGAGTAACCGGTGCGGCTAGCTCGATGTGACCCATGCGCTCACGGCGAACCGAGCTCTTTGTGACTTCTACGCCACAACGCTCACAAACGATTCCCTTGAAACGGTTGCGCTTGTACTTTCCGCACGAGCACTCCCAGTCTTTGGTAGGGCCAAAGATCTTTTCGCAGAAAAGGCCGTCTTTTTCAGGCTTCAACGTGCGGTAGTTAATGGTCTCTGGCTTTTTTACCTCGCCGTTTGACCATGAACGAATGTCGTCAGAGGTGGCTAGACCAACTCGTAGGGCGTCGAATGATTCAACTTCCATGATTATTCCTTAACCTTTCGAAAACTCTTAGAACTCTGAAAACTCAGAGTCAACTGAGAAGTTCTCGTTGCGTGACAAGTTGATGCCGAGTTCTTCGGCGGCGCGATCTGATTCGAAATCATCTTTCAGGTTCACGGTCTGACCAGCTGCGTTGAGAACCTCAACGTTTAGAGCTAGCGACTGCATTTCTTTTGCAAGAACACGGAACGACTCTGGAATGCCAGGTGCCTGAATGTTCTCGCCACGAACGATTGCCTCGTAGGTGCGAACACGACCAGTAATGTCATCTGACTTGATTGTGAGAAGTTCTTGAAGGGTGTGTGCAGCACCGTATGCCTGCAGAGCCCAAACTTCCATCTCACCAAATCGCTGACCACCGAACTGAGCTTTACCACCCAACGGCTGCTGGGTAATCATGCTGTAAGGGCCTGTCGAACGAGCGTGAATCTTGTCGTCAACCAAGTGGTGAAGCTTCAAGATGTACATGTAACCAACCGAGATGTCTTCTGGGAACGGTTCACCCGAACGGCCATCGAACAACTGCGTTTTACCGGTCTTCTTGACTAGACGCTCACCGTCGCGGTTAGGCAAAGTTGAGTCGAGCAAGCCAACGATTTCGTCTTTTGAAGCACCATCGAAAATCGGAGTTGCAACCTTTGTGCCAGGGGCAGCCTCGCGCATTTCTGCAACAAGAGTGTTAGCCCAAGCGGCAACGCCCTCGACCTTCCAGCCCTGCTTAGCGATCCATCCGAGGTGGGTTTCTAGAATCTGACCGAAGTTCATTCGACCAGGAATACCCAGTGGGTTCAAAACAACGTCAACCGGGGTTCCGTCAGCCATAAACGGCATGTCTTCGACCGGCAGAATCTTTGAAATAACACCTTTGTTACCGTGGCGACCAGCAAGCTTGTCACCCTCGGTAATCTTGCGCTTCTGAGCGATGTGAACAACAACCTTCTGGTTTACGCCAGTGCCAAGTTCGTCGTCGCCAGCCTCAATGTCGAACACCTTGACACCAATGACGGTGCCCTGTTCGCCGTGAGGAACCTTGAGCGAGGTGTCGCGAACTTCGCGGCTCTTCTCGTTGAAGATTGCGCGAAGCAAACGCTCTTCGGCTGAAAGCTCGGTCTCACCCTTAGGTGTTACCTTGCCCACGAGAATGTCGCCAGGGCGAACCTCGGCACCGATGCGAATGATTCCGCGCTCGTCGAGCTGAGCCAAAGCTTCTTGCGAAACGTTTGGAAGGTCGGCGGTGATTTCTTCTTTGCCGAGCTTGGTGTCGCGAGCATCCACTTCGTATTCTTCGATGTGAATCGAGCTCAAAGTGTCTTCTTTAACCAGGTTCTGGCTCAAGATGATCGCGTCTTCGAAGTTGTGGCCCTCCCATGGCATAAACGCCACGAGAAGGTTCTTGCCTAGAGCCAATTCACCGTTGTCGGTTGACGGGCCATCTGCCAGTGCCTCGCCAGCTTCAATGCGCTGACCAACCTGCACGATAACGCGCTGGTTGATTGCAGTGCCCTGGTTTGAACGGTCGAACTTGCGAAGTTCATAAGTCTTGGTGCCGCCTGCGTCTTGAGCGATCACGATGATGTCAGCTGAAACTTCTTCAACCACACCAGCGGTCTCGTTGATCAAAACTGCGCCTGAGTCCATAGCTGCAACGCGCTCCATGCCGGTGCCCACATAAGGAGCCTCGCTGCGAAGCAGCGGAACAGCCTGACGCTGCATGTTGGCACCCATAAGTGCACGTGACGAGTCATCGTGCTCAAGGAACGGAATCAACGAGGTTGAAACCGAAGCCAACTGGCGAGGTGAGATGTCTAGAAAGTCAACGTCTTCTTTGTCAACTTCGACAACATCGCCCATAAAGCGAGCGAATACTTTCTTGTTAGCGAAAGTCTTGTCAGCGTTCAAAGGCACGTCAGCGCCAGCAATGGTCTTGCCCTGCTCAGCGGCTGCATCTAAGTATTCGATCTTGCCTGAGACTTTGCCGTTTACAACCTTGTTGTAAGGAGTCTCGATGAAACCGAAAGCGTTGATGCGTGCGTAGGCAGTTAGCGAACCGATAAGACCAATGTTTGGGCCTTCAGGGGTTTCAACCGGACACATGCGACCGTAGTGAGAAGGGTGAACGTCACGAACCTCCATTTGGGCGCGCTCACGAGCGATACCGCCAGGGCCCAGGGCCGAAAGGCGACGCTTGTGGGCAAGGCCAGCAAGTGGGTTGTTTTGGTCCATGAACTGTGAAAGCTGGCTCGCACCAAAGAACTCTTTGATAGCCGACACAACTGGGCGCAGGTTAATCAGAGTCTGAGGAGTAATCGCTTCAATATCTTGAGTCGACATGCGCTCACGAACCACGCGCTCCATGCGGCTGAGGCCGATGCGAACCTGGTTCTGAATCAATTCACCAACCGAACGAATGCGGCGGTTGCTGAAATCGTCGATGTCGTCGGCGCTAACAGCAATCTTCACTGGGTTGCCGGCCATTTTCACTGGGAACTCAACGCGAGTGTTCGACTGAGCTGACTGGTTTGCAATGCCCTGGTCGAACAAAAGTAGGTACTTCAAAGTAGCCACTACGTCGTTGACGGTTAGGGTGTTGGTCTCGATTGGTTCGTTGATCTGAAGCTTGCGGTTTAACTTGTGGCGACCCACGCGAGCCAAGTTGTAACGCTTAGCTTCAAAATAGGTCGACTTCAGCCAAGCATCTGCAACCTCGGCACCAGCAGTCTCGCCGCGAACCTTGCGATACAACTCGCGCAAGGCGTCTTCGCGGGTAACGATTGGGTTAGCGAAAACCTTTGATTCGTCATAAGCCAAAGTGTTG
Source organism: uncultured Micrococcales bacterium (assembly GCA_903887175.1). Classification (GTDB taxonomy): domain Bacteria; phylum Actinomycetota; class Actinomycetes; order Actinomycetales; family Microbacteriaceae; genus Rhodoluna. The sequence continues at coordinate 34,668 of CAISOV010000122.1, read as the reverse complement.
TGAATAAGGTCTACGTCGAATTCCCAACCCTGAGCACCTGAGGTAACGGCGTTCTTGATGTCGGCAAACTCTTCAACGATTTGCTCTTTGCTTAGGCCAAGAGCCTTCAAGAAGATGGTTGCTGAAACCTTGGTCTTGCGGTCGACCTGAACCTGAATGATTGGCTGACCAAAGCGAGCGATTGGCTTGCGGTCGTCGCGAACCCACTCGGTCAAGAACTCGAGGTATGAACCGCGGCTCGGAATGATCTGAGCCTTGTTGTTGCGAACGTCGAGGTTACCTGTGGTGTTGGTCGAAACCGAGAAGTAAACACCAGGTGAGCGAACCAACTGTGAAACAACAACACGCTCGGTGCCGTTGATGATGAAGGTGCCTTTTTCGGTCATAACCGGAAAATCACCCATGAACACGGTCTGAGACTTGATCTCACCGGTTAGGTAGTTAGTGAACTCAGCCTTGATATAGAGCGGCTGGGTGTAGCTCTTGCCCTTGGTCTTGCACTCGTCAGGAGTGTAGCTCGGGTCGAAAAGCTCAGGCTCACCAAAGGTCAGACCCATCTTGGCGTCTTGCGTTGAGTTAGCCGCATCTTCGATTGGCGAAATCTCTTCAAAGATTTCTTCGAGGCCGGTTCGGGCGGTTGGTCCAGCGATTGCGCGCCAAGCCGGTGCGCCAACGAGCCAGTCAAAGCTCTCGGTCTGCAGGCTTAGCAAGTCTGGAATATCAATTGGCTCTTGCACTTTCGCAAATGAAAGGCGCTGGGCCAAGCGGTCGTTCTTCTGGTTTTTTGATGCGTTTTTCGCAGCCAAGAAAATCCCTCCAAGGGCATAACTCTGTTAGGTGAGTGAATGGAAGATCGCGACCCTTAAACCGGTGCCGCCACAATATGCGGGCACACGCGCCAACCACAATATGAGGGCGGGGTGTTTGGGAGCAAACCACTAGCCTATAACGATTTAGCCGTTGTTGTAAACAATTTCTTGCGAATTTGAGAAAGTTCAGCGTTTCTAGGGTATAAACCGATTTTTGCTCGGATGAGAGGCTGCTCGGCCTAGGTTTTTTCGTTAGGCGAGGGCTTTGACGATGGCCTCGGCTGCCGGCAGGTCATCCAAGCCGATGATCAGACGGGTAAACCGGCCACCACTGAGTTTGATTTCGACCGGGGTCTGCCCTTTGAAATAGCTGACGAAAGCTTTGTCGCCCTTTTTGAGGTAGGTGCCCGCGACGATGAAGGGCGGCAGGCCAGTGCCAGGCACGCGCAAACCCAGCCCGCGCCAGAAGTTGGTTGGCACGATTTGCGCTGCCGCCACCTGCGCGCGCGGCACCAAGACATCGCCGCGAAGCGCAGCCGCCTTTTCGCCAACCGACAGCTGCACCCGAAGCTCATCGGCGGTCAGTTCAATCTTTGCCATTTGTCATAACCAAGTTTCTAAGAGAAGCTCTCTGAGCGCTTCGGCAAAACCGAAGTCACCGCTACAAACAGGCCGATAAGCACAAGCTGAACTATCAGAGCGTTGCGAAAACCAGCGTCAGCCTGGCCCAGCGTTGCAAAGTGAAAGAACACCGTGCCAAACACCGCAACGCCAACCGAAGACATCACCGATTGAACAGCCGAGAGCACTCCGCTGGCTGAACCGCTTTGCTGTGGTTCAACGGTCGAAAGAACGGTGTCAAAGATTGGTGCAGCAATCAGACCCGTGCCGATGCCCGAAACCACAAGAGCCGGCACCAGTTGCCAGATCGAAAAGTTGCTCAGCGATGGCACAGCCAACCACATCATTGCAACACCAACAAGCTGAACCGCGGCACCGATCTGCAAAGTGAAACGACCACCGATTTTTTCGGCCAAAAACGCGCCGCTGATGGTGCCGCCGATTGCCGAACCAAGCGCTATTGGAATGTTGCCGAGGCCAGCGTCAGCCGACGAGAACTTTTCGCCGAACTGCAAAAACAGCGAAAGAATCAAATAGATGCCTGTGAAACCCGCGAAATAAAGACCAAGACCTGCCAGGCCCATTGTGTAGGCACTCTTTTTGAAAATGCTCGCGTCGATCAGCGGGGTTCCGCCGCGGCGTGCGGTAACGCGCTCCATCCATGCAAAAATAAAGAACACCGCAACCGAAGCAGCCAACATCAGGTAGGTCCAAAGCGGCCAGCCGGCATCCTGACCCTTAATAAGCGGGTAAACCAGCAAGCCGCTCGCAAGAATCACCAGCAGGGCCCCGACGAGGTCAATCTTGATTGACTTGTCAGCCTCAGACTTTGGCAGATAAAGGTAAGCCAAAACTAGGGCAACCAAGCCAATCGGCAGGTTGACCAAAAAGGTTGCGCGCCAACCCAGACCCGCGATGTTTGCCTGAATAATGAAACCGCCAATGACCGGGCCGATGATTCCGCCGAGACCAAACGCCGGGCCATAAGCTGCGAATGCCTTGCCAAAGTCTTGCGGAGGAAAAGTCTCGCGAATCAAACCAAAACCCTGAGGCAACAACATTGCACCCAAGAAACCTTGGACGAAACGCAAGACAATCAGCGCACCGATTGCCGGAGCCATTGCGCAAAGCAACGAGGCCAAAGTGAAACCCGCAAGGCCAAACAAGAACATGTTGCGACGACCAAAACGGTCGCCAAGACGGCCGCCCAAAATCAAGCCAGAACCCAGGGCAAGCGCATAACCGCCGATCACCCACTGCAAGTCTGAGTTCGAAGCACCGAGCTTCTGGGCCAAAGTCGGCCCGGCAACGTTCACAATCGTTGCGTCAAAAAGATCCATGATCTCGGCTACAAGCACAACAACAAGAACGAGCCAACGATATTTATAAGCAGCAACTGCTGAAGGAGTCATGCGCGCAAGTATATGTCAAGCGGTTCTGCGAAACAAAAAACCGCCTTCGGCCACCGAGGCTATCGCCACGCTCGGGCCTCGCGGTGACGGTGGGATTTGAACCCGAGCACACAACCATGCGCGTCAGCGCATGGTTGAAGCGAGACCGCCCAATCACCCAGCACGGTTATTAACTCGACGGGAGGTAATGACACCGCCGGAGTCGCCAGCGAACCAAAAAGCCAGTGCGCAGGCACTGGCTTTTTTTAGAATTCGATGGCGGTGACGGTGGGATTTGAACCCACGGTGGGCGTTAACCCACACAACTTTTCGAGAGTTGCACCTTCGGCCGCTCGGACACGTCACCGTCAAGTAGATTACTACATAGGAGGTTTGCGTGAGCACTGAGGGTTCATCGAAAGCTATTTTTGCGGCACTTATTGCCAACATTGGAATAGCTGCGACCAAGTTTGTTGCGGCCGCAATTTCGGGCTCAGCATCGATGCTTGCCGAAGGCATTCACAGCTTTGCAGACTCTGGCAACCAAGTTTTGTTGTTGGTTGGTGGCAAACGCAGCCGTCGTGAGGCTAGCGAAAGCCATCCGTTTGGTTATGGGCGCCAACGCTACATTTATGCGTTCATCGTTTCAATTGTGCTTTTCAGCGTGGGTGGACTTTTCTCGATTTATGAAGGTGTTAGCAAACTAAGCGAGCCGCACGAACTCGAGGCGGCTTGGTTGCCTCTCACCGTTTTGGCCGTGTCTATAGTGCTCGAAAGCCTCAGCCTGCGAACAGCCCTGCGCGAGGCTAAAGAGCAGCGTGGCACTCAAAGTTTGGCGCAGTTCATTCGCCACGCTAAATCGCCCGAACTGCCAATCGTGATGCTCGAAGACATTGCAGCGCTGGCCGGCTTGGTGATTGCATTCGCGGGCGTTGGCTTGACCGTTGCAACAAAAAACTCAGTGTTTGACGCCATAGGAACATTGGCTATCGGCGGTTTGCTTGTGCTCGTGGCAGTTGTGTTAGGCATCGAAACTTCGAGCCTGCTCATTGGTGAAGGTGCCACACCAGAAGATCACTCCAAAATTCGGGCGGCGCTCGAAAACTCGGCCGGTGTAAAAAGCGTCATTCACATGAAGACCCTTTATTTGGGGCCAGATGAACTACTGCTCGGCGCCAAGATTGCCGTGAGCGCAGGTGACTCGGCCGCTGATGTTGCTCGGGCAATCGACGCAGCAGAAGCTGCGGTTCGGGCTGCGGTGCCTGCGACCCGTGTGATCTATATAGAGCCAGACATTCTGCGCTGAACAAAAAACTCGCGCAGCTGCAGGTTGGCTTCGTCGGCTAAGACTCCCCCATAAACTTCAACCGGCTTGCCCAAACGGGAATCGCGCAAGATGTCATAAAGCGAACCTGAGGCGCCCGCGGGGGAATCCCAGGCCCCAAAAATCACTCGACCAATTCGGGCGGCAACAATTGCGCCAGCACACATCACACATGGTTCAAGAGTTACAACCAAAGTGGTGTCTTCGAGACGCCAATCACCCCGGGCTTGAGTGGCCGAGCGAATCGCGACGATTTCGGCGTGGGCTGTTGGGTCACTGTGCAACTCGCGTTCGTTTCGACCCACCGCCACCACATCGCCATCGGGGCCAAGCAGCACCGCGCCTACCGGCACATCAGCCGAAGCATCGATGGCTTTTTGGGCTTCGGCGAGCGCCAAGCGCATCGCGCTCTGCTGGGCCTGAAGATTCATAGTTAAAAGGTTAGCCATTGGTTGCATTGCAGGGCATAGATTTAACTCATGCACGTTCACATTGCCGACCACCCGCTCATCACCCACAAGCTCACCGTTTTGCGTGACGTTAAGACTCCTTCGCCGGTGTTTCGTCAGCTGGTTGAAGAGCTCGTCACTTTGCTCGCCTATGAAGCAACTCGCGATGTGCGTGTTGACAAGGTGCAGGTGCAGACTCCGGTGGCGAGAGCTGAGGGTGTGCGGTTAAGTGTGCCCCGCCCGCTAGTGGTGCCTGTGCTGAGGGCTGGTCTTGGAATGCTCGAGGGCATGGTCAAGTTGTTGCCAACCGCTGAAGTTGGGTTTTTGGGCATCAAACGCAATGAAGAGACGCTGCAGCCTTTCACCTATGCCAACCGGTTGCCCGATGATTTGAGTGGCCGTCAGGTTTATATCATCGACCCGATGTTGGCCACCGGCGGCACTTTGATTGACTCGATTAACTATGTTCTCGAACGCGGTGCAACTGAGGTAACAGCTATTTGTTTGCTTGGCGCACCCGAAGGTTTGGCAAACCTTGAGGCTGCCATGGCTGGCAAGGACGTGCGCGTTGTTTTAGGCGCACTCGACAGTCACCTTAATGAACTCGGATACATTGTTCCGGGTCTTGGCGACGCCGGCGATCGCCTCTATGGCTTAGCTGAATAAATTTCAAAATCTGGGCCAATTCGGTTTGACCGACCGCGCGGCATGGCCTAAGATTTTGCCTATGAACTCATTGCGCAACTCAATCTCATTGTCGGAGGCGACCCAAGGCCGCTCTGCAATGATGTGCGCCATGATGTGTATGCGAATGTGTCGCTAACAAACCCCTAGCCAAATCTTGGCAACGCGTTAGCTAAAGACACCAACACCCCAGCCACAGAGGCCGCTTTGCGCGTTTGCCTCAAACAAAACTCAAACTTCGCAGACACATTCAAAGGATTTCAAAATGGCAATCACCCACCTAAACTCATTTCGCGCAGCTCAACAGGTTGCTGCTAACTCTTCGACTTCAACCCCCAATGCTTCGCAGCCACACCTAACCTTGGTGCCAGAGACCGAAGCCCGCGGCTTTGCTCTGTATGTCGGCATTGATGAGGCCACCGCAGCTGCTGCTGGCACCGCACTTGTCGAGATCGCTGCTGCTCTGCGCAGAACTTTTGCAGAACTTGTGCCTGCAGCCGCTAACGAAACCTATGCCGCCGTTGCGCTGGCGCCGGTTGGCTCTGGCGGTCGCCCGGTTGACGTTGTTCGCGCTGCGCTTCGTGACCCAAAGACTTTGGCCAAGATTGCCGGCACCATCGAAGGCCAAGCGGCCAAAGGCATCGTAGTTGACCTTAACCGCAAAAAAGTTTTCACCAATGGCAAGAATGCCGAGCTGACTCAAAAAGAGTTCGAACTTGTGAGCTATCTAATAGATAATCAGGGCGAGACCATCACCCGCCGTGAATTGGTTGACGCAGTTTGGGCCGACGATGAAGCCGAAGCCCCTAATGACCGAACTATTGACGTGCACGTGCGACGCCTGCGTGCCAAAATCGCGGGTTATGAAGACATCATTCGCACGATTCGCGGCGGTGGCTACCGTTTTGACGAGCACCCTGATGTTTTGGTTGAGGGCTAAAGCCTTTATTACTGCTTATATAAAGGCGTGACTAACTCGCGTAACCCTTTGTCGCTCAATGAAGTGCTCGATATTGCAACGACGCAACTTTTTGAAAATATCGACAAAGGCAACCCAACGCCAATCGTTTTGATTGACGGTCGTTCTGGCAGCGGCAAAACTACTTTTGCCAAGTCGCTGCAGAATCGGTTCTTTCAGCAGGGCGAAACTGCCCCGCGCATAATTCATATGGATGACCTCTATGACGGCTGGACCGGTCTGCAGGCGGGCAGCGACTATTTGACCAGAATGATTCTTGCGATCATCAAGGCCGGCAAGACTGCCAGCTGGCAGGAGTTCGACTGGGTTTCGGGTGCCCGCACTGGTGCGTGGCGCGAATTTGAAGGCGGCACCCCGTTGATTGTCGAAGGTTGTGGCTCGCTTAGCGGCGCTAGTGCAGAGCTCGCCAACCTAACAATCTGGATCGACGCCGACGCCGAAGTCAGACAACAGCGTTGGAATGCCCGCGAGCCTGAATCACACTCAACTTTTTGGCCAATTTGGGCCGCTCAAGAAGAAGATTTCTATGCCCGTGAAAAATCGGATGCCATTGCCGACCTGGTGGGCCGAAATTAGCTGCAACCGAATCGAAGTTCGCCTAAGGCTATTGCTACTTAAGCAGCCTTGCGGTTTTTTAGCCAGCTGCGAATGCCGACCACAACTGAACCGGCAATGAACGCACCGGCAATCACATATGAGGCTTTTTCTAATGCAGGGTTGTGTGCGGCGAAGTAGCCGGTAACACTGAGCCCGCAACCCCAAACCACTGCCCCGAGCAAGTTTGATGAGAAAAATTTGTAGTAGTTCATCTTGGCGATTCCTGCGATTGGCGGAACGAATACTCGAGCCCAAGGAATAAATCGGCCCACGACAACAGCTGCCCACCCCCAGCGCTCATAAAATGCCTCAGATTTTGCGATGCCGGCTTTGATCCAGCGACCGTTTCGCTTTTCTAAATAGGGTCTGCCAAAGTGCCGGCCCAGGGTGTAGCCGACCTGATCGCCTAGCCAAGCCGCAAAGCCGATGCCAATTGCCATCAGCCAAATGTTTACGTCGCCAGTGGTTGCCGCCACGAGACCAGCGGCGAATACCAGCGAGTCACCGGTTACAAATGGCACGAAAGCGCCTATGAACAAGCCGGTGCCCGCAAACACCAAACCCCACACCACTAGGTAAAAAACCCAGGCACCCAAGTGCGGGTACCAAGTGGTTATCTCTTGCGAGATTGAGTTATGAAAGTTTGCGTGCACTAGGCAAGTTTATGTGGCGATTAAGGCTTGCCGTGCAGAACGATCTCGTCGAGAGCGTGACGCACTCGTGGCTGAATCTCGCGCTCATAAGCTGGGCCAGTCAGCTGGTCGGCTGCAGCGACCTTGCCAACACTGACCACAAGAAGAACGGCCAGGTTGTCGTCGAGACCAAGGTTCTGGTGAATTGTGGCGTGCTCGATGCCCATCATTTGGTGAGTGTGCAAGCCAAGCTCTTGAGCCTGAATGGTCAGGTTGGCAACCGCAAGACCGGCGTCATAGTGAGCGCTCTTGTATTCGCTGCCGTCGGCGTGGGTTTTTAAAACTGAAACCACGATCAGGGCTGATGCGCTCGGCGCCCATGAGCCGTTGAAGCCATTTAGGCCAGCAGCGACTTTTTCGTGCAATTCGCTGCCGCGAGTCGCTACTGAAAAGCGCCAAGGTTGGCCGTTGTTGGCCGAAGGCGCCCAGCGAGCTGCTTCAAGAATGCTTGTGAGCTCGTGTTGGCTAACCTCGTGTGCCGTGTCGTATGAGCGTGGTGACCAACGCTCGGCTAGTACTGGAAGAATCGGGGCGGCTGTGATGGCTGTTTTATTCATAAGTTAAGTAAACCACACCTTGACAAAAGTATTCCCCGCTCTTTTTGGCGACTCTGGTTGAACGTTCGAAGAACTCAGCCGGTTACTTAGCGATGAACCAAAAGACTGGCAGGCTAAACATCGCCAGAGTTGCAACCGCCAAAAGTGTTTGCGACCAAATCGGCGAAACCCACTTGCCAAGAATCTTCTTGTTGCGCGCCAAAAACCAAACAATCAACATCAATATCGGCGCACTCAGGCCATTGAGAACTGCTGCCAAAAACAAGAAATACATCGGCGGAATGCCTAAAAGGTTTAGCGCTAAGGCGAGACCCATTGATGCAATGATCACTGCATAAAACGCTCGCGCCTGCAATGGCTTTAGCTCGAGGCTTTCGCGCCAACCAAAAGTTTCTGCCACGGCATAAGCGGTTGAGCCAGCGAGCACTGGAATGCTCAGTAAACCGACGCCCAAGATGCCGAGCAAAAATAGCAAACCCGCGAACTTGCCGGCGATTGGGGTCAGCGCAGTGGCTGCGTCTTCGGCTGAGTTGATGGTCAGGATTCCCTGGGTGTGCAGAGTTGCGGCCGTTGTCGCCATGATGGCAAACATGATGAATACTCCGGTGAGCATTCCCGAGAACACATCGCCGCGCATCGCACGAATGTGCCCGTGGTCAACTATGCCGTCGCTTTCTTCAACTTCTTCGGCAGCTTGCCAAAAGAACAAATAGGGCGAAATCGTGGTGCCAGCGAGCGCAATCAGCAGCTCAAAAGTGGCTTTGTTGAAATCTATTTGAGGTGCAAACGTAGCATTTTGAACTTGGGTCCAATCGACTTGCGCAACAAAAAGCACCGCTACATAGGCCAGCAACGATAAACAAAGCCACCTGAGATAACGCGCATAGCGGTGATAGGGCACCAAAATTTCTGCGGCGGCAATCAGCAACGCAAAGGCCACCACACCAACAACTTGATCAATCGGAACGATTAGTCGAAGCGCGGCAGCCATCGAGGCTAAATCAGCGGCAATGTTCACCGTGTTAGCGATTGAAACCAACAAAACCGCCATCACCAAAACCCAGCGCGGCATGCGAGCCTTGATGATCGCGGCTAGCCCCTGACCAGTAACCAAAGCAAGGCGAGCGCAGGCCTCTTGTGTTGCAAAAGCTAGAGGCAACAACCACGGCGCCGACCAAAGCAGTCCATAGCCAGCGGCCGCCCCGGCTTGTGAATAGGTGCCGATGCCCGAAGGGTCATCATCGGCTGCGCCAGTAACGATGCCTGGGCCCAGTCGATTGAAGTATCCCTTCGATGTAATGGCGTGTCGAATCGCATGATGACGGCGCGTGCCCACCGGCTCTTCAGGGCCCTGCAAAGCGTTTGGTTCAGACATTTCAATATCAGATTGCATAGGCAACCGCCCCGGCGCGTTTCGTTTGGTCAAAACAAACGACCCTCAGCAAGATCAAGCCCACGAAGCTCGTCATAATCAAGCGTGACGCATTCGATGCCGCGGTCTTCAGCCAGAGTCTTAGCCTGCGGCTTGATTTCTTGCGCTGCAAAAACTCCACGAACTGGGGCCAGCAAAGGGTCGCGGTTGAGCAGCTCGAGATAGCGCGTTAGTTGCTCGACACCGTCAATATCGCCACGGCGCTTTAGCTCAATCGCAACCGTGCCACCGCGAACATCACTAGCCAAAATGTCAACTGGGCCAATCGCCGTGAAATATTCACGACGGATCAAAGTCAAACCTTCGCCCGCAAAGTGCAGCTGAGCCGCGAGCAACTCTTGCAGGTGAGCCTCAACACCATCTTTGATCAGCCCAGGGTCAACCCCAAGGTCATGCTCGATGCTCTCGTGAATCTCAAAAACGTTGACAAAAAGAATGTCAGAAGTCTTCGACTGCGCAACCCGCCAAACCTCGGTGACACCAAGTGCAACGTGAAACTCACTAGGTGGTTCAACCGTGACCGTGCAAGGGGGGTTCATCCAGTTAAGGGGTTTGAAACTGCCAGAATCGCTGTGAATCAGCACACTGCCGTCATTTTTTTGCATTAGCAGTCGCTTGGCACGAGGCAAATGTGCACTCAATCGCCCGGTGTAGTCAACCGAGCAGTCCATGATGAAAATGCGCATCAGTCTTTAGCCTGAGAAGTGCCCTTTTGGTTTTGGCCTGCAAGCAGCTTCGCTTCAAGCACCCCCACCTTGTCGATCAATTCGCTGAGCGCCTGATCTTGGGTAGCAAGGTGATTTTGAATCTCTTTAGACTCTTCAAGAATCGCTCCGGCATCTTCATAAGTGGCAATTGCGCGGGCATCAGAAGATTCAGCTTGAATGTTTTGCCCCACAATGATGATCGGCAAAAGCACCAACTGCAAAAAAGTTTGCGCGATCCAAGCCACAATCGTAACCGCGTTGCCACTTGTTATGACCGACGGCAAGCTAACTAGCGACAATGCACAAAAAATGTAGGCCGCCCACATGGTGCCGATAGATTTCGTGATTCGAAAACCCAAGATGTTGTTGAACTTAGCCAGTCTTGTGTTGACTTGGGTTTTGCCTTTGTGCACGTTGCGAGAAGTCGCTGGGCCCCTGGTTTTGCGAGTTTCGACATGCGGGTGTGGCTGATAGTTGTATTTGCTTGCCATGCCACAAGGCTACCCAAGTAATGCCCTTTGTTGCTATCAGGCGGTAAACTTTTGGCTTATGGCCATGAAAATTACTGTTATCGGACTCGGCTACCTCGGCGCAACCCACGCAATCGCGATGGCTGAGCTTGGGCACGAGGTTATCGGCATCGAACCAAACCCTAAGCGTTTGGGCGACCTACAAAACGGATTGATCCCGTTCCACGAACCAGGGCTGCCAGAAGCTTTGCAAAAGGTGCTCGAAAAGGGCAACATCAAGTTCAAAGAGAACCACGACGAAGAGTCTTTTGAAGCCGACATGCACTTCTTGTGCGTAGGCACACCACAGTTGCCAGGCAGCTACGCAGCAAACACCGAGTACCTTCACGCGGCCATTGACGCCTTGGCACCTTATCTGCGCGAAGACGCAGTCATTGCAGGTAAATCAACCGTGCCAGTGGGCACCGCCGCTGAGCTGACGGCAGCGTTGGCCGCCAAAGTCGGCTTTGTGCCTCACCTAGCCTGGAACCCCGAGTTCTTGCGCGAAGGCACCGCACTTGAAGATTCACTTCGCCCCGACCGCATCGTGATCGGCGTGAATGACGAGCGCAGCGAAGAGTTGCTTCGCAAAGTTTATGAACCAATCACCGATCTAGGCACCCCATTTTTGGTCACGGATATTCCAACCGCCGAACTGGTCAAGGTGGCCGCAAACTCATTCTTGGCAACCAAGATTTCATTCATCAACGCGATGGCCGAAATCGCTGAAGTTTCAGGTGCAGATGCAGTTAAGTTGGCTGAGGCAATTGGCTACGACGAACGCATCGGCAACAAGTTCTTGCGTAACGGCATCGGTTTTGGTGGCGGTTGCTTGCCTAAAGACATTCGTGCCTTCATGGCTCGCGCTGAACAGCTTGGCGTTGGCTCAGCCGTTGACTTTCTTGAAGACGTTGACCAGGTTAACCTGCGTCGCCGCAACCGCGTGGTTGAAATCGCCCAGAGCGAGCTTGGCAGCCTGAGTGGCAAAAAGGTTTTGGTGCTCGGTGCAGCATTTAAGCCAGACAGTGACGACCTGCGCGACAGCCCAGCCATTGCGGTAGCCAAATTGCTTTTGGCAGCCGGCGCAAACGTGATGATTCACGACCCGATCTCGCTTGAGAATGTCAATGCTCAACACCCTGAGTTCGACACCGAACAAGACCTGTTGGCAGCTGCACAAGGTGCCGAAGCGGTGGTTTTGGCAACTGAGTGGCGAGAATATCGCGAACTTAACCCAGCACACATCGGCGCGGTTGTTGCTAACCGTTTGCTAATCGAAGGTCGCAACGCTTTGCCGGTTGCCGATTGGCAAAATGCCGGGTGGCGAGTTATTGCCCTTGGCCGCAACGTTCACGCAGCAGCTAACTAAGGTAAAACTTTGAGCATTGCCGAGCAGGTAGCCGAAAACAAGCTGCAGCGAATTGGTGAGAGGCCCAGGCTTCGCGAATACATTCGCGAGAGCTGGCAGCGTCGCACTTTTGCATACACTTTGGCTCGCTTCAACCTGCAGGCCAGCACGGCAAAATCTTCGCTCGGGGTAGCCTGGTTAGTTCTTGTGCCAGCTTTGCAAATCATGGTTTACGGTTTGATATTCGGTTTAGTGCTCGGTAACACGCGCCCTGCAAATTTCTTGCCTTATTTGATTACTGGCATTGTGCTATTTCAATTTGTTGCCGGCTCTTTTGCTGACGGAGCAAAGTCGATTACCGCCAACGCAAGCTTGGTTCGGTCACTTAATTTTCCGCGAGCGCTACTGCCCGCCTCGGCAGTCATCTCAAACGTGTACCGAATCGTGCCGCTAACGGGTCTCATGCTTGTGGCGCTGGTGGCTCTGGGTGAGCCAATCACATTCAACTGGTTCTTGATTGTGCCCGATCTGGTCTTAATGTCTTGCTTTAGCGCTGGCCTGGCTATGGTGGCCGCTCGCTTGACTGTGCACTTTGCTGACCTGAATCAGCTAGTGCCGTTTATTACCCGAGTAGCTTTTTACAGCTCAGGTATTTTCTTTTCGGTCGACAAACTTGCCGCCGGCCACCCGATTTTGAACCCGATTCTCGAGTCGAACCCAATTCACGTTTATTTGGCAATAGCACGCGGTTCACTGGTTACTGGTTATAGCTACGACCTCTATCAGTGGGGGTTGGGTGCCCTTTGGGCTTTAGCATCGCTAACCCTTGGGTTCATCTATTTTTGGCGTGCTGAAGAAAAATATGGTCGAAATGTCTAAAACACCGATTGAGAATTCAACGCCTGTAGTTGATCGCAAAACTGTCGTGATTGTCGACAATGTGGTTGTGACCTATCGAGTTTTTGCTAGCGGCAAGAAAATCACAGCATCAACCGCTCGCGTCAAGCGAAGTGGCAAACTGCGCGAGGTTGAGGCTATTCGCGGAGTCAGCCTTGTCGCTTATGAAGGCGACAGCATCGGTGTGATCGGCACTAACGGGTCGGGCAAGAGCACCCTGATGAATGCAATCTCAGGTCTTTTGCCAATTGACTCTGGCGCGGTTTATGCCAGTTCGCGACCATCGTTTCTGGGCGTTGGCGCAGCGATGATCCGCGAGTTATCTGGCGAAAAAAATGTTATTTTGGGCGGTTTGGCGCTTGGCATGACCAAAGCTGAGGTCACCGCCAAGTTCGATGCAATCGTCGACTTTTCTGGGCTGCGCGAGTTCATCGACCTGCCAATGAGCACGTATTCGTCGGGAATGGTCGAACGCCTAAAGTTCGCCATCGCCGCCGCACGCGAGCACGACATTTTGATTATCGACGAAGCCTTGGCCGTTGGTGACAGTGACTTTCGCAAACGCAGCGAAGCCCGCATGCGCGAGCTGGCCGCAGGCGCCGGTTCAGTGTTTTTGGTGAGCCACTCGATGAAATCGATTCTTGACACCTGCAACCGGGCAATTTGGCTCGACAAAGGTCTGATTGTGATGGATGCCTCCGCTCGCGAAGTCTGCGAGGCATACGCGGCATTCGTCGGGGCGCCTCTAGATGACTAGCGCTACTTTGCGCAGCGTCAGCTTTGTAATGCCGGTGCTGAACGAAGAGCGATACCTGCGCACCGCCGTCGAAAGCATTTTTGAGCAAAAATACAGCGGGCCGGTTGAAGTTGTTTTGGCTCTTGGGCCTTCGACCGACAAAACGAATGCGATTGCCGAGACGCTGGTGGCTGAAGGTGCATCTAATGGCCAAAAAATCTCTTTGGTCACCAACTCTTCGGGCACCACATCGGGCGGGCTAAACGCAGCGATTGCTAAAGCTAGCAACGATGTTGTGATTCGCGTCGACGCTCACAGCAAACTTTCAAATGGATACGCCGAACTGGCGGTTCAGATTCTGAATGCGACGGGCGCCGCTAACGTTGGCGGTCTAATGCGCGCTGTCGGCGAGGCAGCTTTTCAAAGTGCTGTGGCATGGGCCTACATGAGTCGATTCGGGCTTGGCGGTGGCGCTTTTCACGTCGGTGCAGCGGCCGGACCAGCCGACTCGGTTTATCTTGGAGTGTTTCGCCGTGACGTTCTGGTCGAAATTGGCGGGTTCGACGAATCCATTTTGCGCGGGCAAGATTGGCAACTCAACCTTCGCCTGCGCGAAGCTGGCCACACCGTTTGGTTTGACCCTCGACTCGAGGTGGAATATCACCCGCGCTCAAATTGGTCGAGCCTTGCTAAACAGTTTTTTGACACCGGTTTTTGGCGCGGGCAGCTGGTGCGACAAAAGCCTGGCAAGGCTAATCTGCGCTACTTTGCGCCACCGCTATTGGTTTTGCTGAGTGCCGCTGGCATTGTGCTTGGCGTTTTGGGCCTAACTGCGTTCGCCAACTCCAATGCCGCCCCATTGCTGCAACTTGGTTTTGCCCCGCTCTCGGCATATTTGCTTTGCGTCGCACTCATTGCAGTCACAGCTGCCGCCAAGCCAAAAATAAACCTTGACCTAAAGACCCGTGCCGCCCTATTTGCGGTTTTGCCGACAATGCATATTTGGTGGGGCGCAGGGTTTTTGACGAGCTATTTGCCGTGGCCAACCAAAAAGTAGTTTGAACAACTTAGCTGGCTACTACAAGCGCGGCCGAGCCAAACGTTTGGCTGAGTTGGCGAGCTAGTTCACCAGCAAGATTGTTGCCGTTCAGCAAAAAACTCTCGCTGGCATCAACCGGCGCTATCGGCCAAACTTCAGCCACCCGCCACGCAAACTTTTCGGCGGCCCACGAGCTCAACCAGGCATTTGGTGCCAACAATTCGAGCTTGCCAACTTGCAGTTCGAAATGCGGCTGAACCAGTTCGACATCGCTTGAGTTCAACATTTCGAGCACGTCGGCGCTAATCGCTCTTGAAAGATGCAGCGGATACAAACTGTTCACCTGAAAAAGGCCCACGCTAAGACCGCCTGCTAAAGCTGCCTTGGTTTTGGCCAGCGCAGCTGCGGCATTGATTGGGTCGCGCAGATTTGCAGCAATCACAAGGTTGAAGTTCTGTGGCGATCTGGCTTCAGCACCAGCAAGCCTGGTCTGGCGGGGCGCAAAAAATGTTCGCTGTTCAGTTCTTTCAATTCGCCAACCGACAGCTTTGCCAGCCGAGCGGTGCCAATAAAGATAGCTGTCACGATATTGGGTTCGAAACTCGGTGATCCACCTGAAACCAAGTTCGCCTTGTGTGAGACCGCCGTTGTCGGCACGTTGAATTGTCAAGATTTTCCAAGGCATCACCATGGCCACATCGGTGGCAAAAGCGCGCTCGAGGCGGCGGCGATATTCTGTGTCGCCGCCTTTGCGAACAGTGTCGAAATAGCCGATTTTCTCGCGCACTTTTTCGCGCCAAAACAACAGGGCCGGTTCGCAAATGCCGATGCGCAATCGACGACCCGATTCAGCTGCCTCGAGCCGCTCGGTCAAACGAGTTGACATCGAAATATTCGCAACCGACTTGGGGTTCGTTAGCAGCTGGGCAACTTGCAATTCGAGACGCATCGGGTGCATCCAGTCGTCGCTGTCTTGAAAAGTAATGAGTTCGCCAAGTGCCTCGTCGAGGGCACGATTGCGAATACGGTAGGTTCCCCCGTTTGTGCTTTGCCGCAGCACTTTGACTCGAGGGTCAAGAGCGGCTACTTTTTGCAACACCGAATCAAAACTTAAAGGCGAGGCATCGTCTATTACTAGCACCTCTAGGTTTTGGTAGGTTTGCGCCAAAATCGAATTGACTGAGGTGAAGACGTGTTCGTTGGGCCGAAATGTGCTCACGACCACGGTTACCAGCGGGCCGACGATGCGGGTTGCGGCCTCTGGCTTAAGAACTGCGGTGGCTGCCAGTCTTTCAAAAGGTGCGGCCAAGGCCTCGCTCGGCGCAGTTTTTAGCAGCGAAATCGGCGCGAGTCGGTCGCCGAGCAGAACAGCGTTGAAACGCTTCAGCCAATTTTGCGAATCGTCCTCAGCTAGGCGCAAGTCGATATCATGCGTTGCTATGCCTCTAAACGGGTTTGCAACATCGACCTGCAAAAACTCCAGTGGCAATGAATAGTCGCGGCCAAACATAAAGAGGTAATTCATCGCTTCGCTGATTTGCTGCACGCGAGTAGTCGCGAAAACTTTAGGTAAGAAGCGTTCGATTGCAATAGACCATTTAATGCGTCGACCAAAGCTGCCAGTTGCAACCGCGGCCCGTGCATTTTCGACCCTTGCCAGCCGAAGCGCACACAACGCATAAGCCACCCGGTGCATGTGTGGCATTCGCCGCCAAGAATAATTTGCAATCACCCAGTCATAGATTTGCGCGGCAGCGGCTAAATCAGATTCGTGAATAGTCTGGTTGCTGAGCAACCAAGCAAGATCTCTCAGCGCGCCCAGGTTTGACACATCGCTTTTTTCAAGCAGCTCTGCTTTAACACGGTCACTCAACTCAACAAAACTGAGCGCTGAACCGAGTGCGATTTCAGCGAGTTCGTTTCGTGCCATTAGCGATCGGGTGCGCAGCGATGCAAACAAAAACATCAAACGTTTGCTTCGGTGATAGCGACGAGCGCCTACCGGTGAGTTTGAAATGCTGAGGTTTGTCATGGTTATAACCAATTAAACTTGTTTCATGCCCGAAAGCTCCCAACTTGGCTCAATTCGGCCTGGTCACGGCGCAATTCGTGCAGACATCCAGGCCCTAAGAGCTTTGGCGATTCTCAGCGTTGTAGTGTTCCATTTTTGGCCTAATGCCGCCACGGGTGGTTTTGTCGGCGTTGACATCTTTTTTGTAATTTCGGGTTATTTGATCACAGGCCAGTTGTGGCGTCAAGTTCAAGCAGATGGCAAAGTCAAGTTTGCTCAGTTTTGGGCCAGACGAGCTAGGCGCTTATTGCCGGTCTCACTTTTAGTTATTGTGTTGACCGCTCTGGCATCGCTTGCGTTCATGCCAAGCACAAGGTCGATGTTGATTTTTGACGAGGCTTCGGCCTCTGCCACCTATTGGCAAAACTGGTTGATGATTTTCAAATCGACCGACTATTTGCAGCAAAACATTAGCTCGCTTTCGCCCTTTCAACACTTTTGGTCGCTTTCGGTTGAAGAGCAATACTATATTTTTTGGCCGCTTCTAGTTGGGCTGGTCTTGTTGGTTAGCCTAGGTTTGCGAACCTCCATTAAGGCTCGTTCTTGGATCGCCGCCGGCCTGCTTGGCCTCATCGTGGTCGCGAGTTTGTGGGCTTCGGTTCAGCTCACCGAAGCTGACCAGGCAGTCGCCTATTTCAGCACTTTTACGCGCGCCTGGGAATTCGCTGGTGGGGCTCTGGTCGCCATTGTCTTTGACCAACGTTTGGTGAAGGTTTCAGAACCGAAATCACGCAGCTTCATTTGGTTCTTCACCGGCGTCGCTCTGATGTTGACAAGCATCTTCTGGTTTACCAGCGACACACCTTTTCCGAGTTTTTGGGCGGCCGTGCCCACTGTCGGCGCAATGCTGGCCATCTTTGGTGGCGAATCTGAACACCGCCTAATGCCTCGCTGGTGGCTCAAATGGGCACCGGTGCAAACTTTGGGTGACATTTCTTATTCGCTCTACCTTTGGCACTGGCCGCTTCTAGTGTTGGTGCCAATTTGGTACGGTCAAAAATTCAACGCTGGCTTTTGGCCGCTGGTTTTGCTGGTTGCTGTTGTGCTGGCCTTTCTTTCGAAGCGTTTCATCGAAGACCCAGTGCGGTTTGGTTGGCTCAGCCGCCGCAACAACTACATTCAGCTGCTCATCGCACTGGTTGCGGTCGTGGCAGTTGTCTACTCTTCGTCGATGATGGGCACTCGCACCACTTATGTGCTGAAGCACAGCTACGCTGCAAAGGAATTCACCCCTCTATTGGCTGATGTGCCAAAAGATATTCCTGCCATCGACAAGCAAAAATGCGGAGTGACAACTAAGCAAGATGCGTTTTTGACCTGCAACTTTGGCGACCCTAAAGGAATAATCTCAGTTGCCATGATTGGCGACTCGCACATTCGCGAGTACTTCACCCCGCTCGAAGCTATTGGCAAGGCAAACCGCTGGAAGATCACGGTAATTTCAAAATCTGCCTGCCCGCCACTGTCGCCCGGCGTTGGCGCCAGCACCAAAGAAAACGAAACCTGCGTCAACTGGCAGAAAAGTCTAAAAAGCTACCTGGCAGGGCACAAAAAGTTTGACCTGATCATTTCAGCTTCTTCAACCTGGGTCACCTCTGGCATTCGAAGTGCAGCGCCGAGATTCAAAGACCTGGTCATGAGCCAACTTGCGCGAGGTTCTAGGTGGCTGCATGTGCTCGACAACACAAAACCTCAAGAAAACTTTTTGGCCTGCATCGAAGCCCACCAAAGGCAAGTGGCAAAGTTTTGTTCGGTGCCGAGAAAGGTTGGTCTTACCCCCGCAGATCATCTGCCCGCGGCAATTCAAGGTCTGTCCGGGGTTACCATCGCAGATTTCACCGACATCTATTGCACGCAAATTTGTTCACCGGTGATTCGCAACATAATCGTCTATCGTGACCACAGCCACCTAACCAACACGTTTGCGGCAACGCTGCGGCCGGCATTTGAAGCAGTTTTGCCCAAGGAGTTTTTGAAGTGAAATTGCGCGGTGAGCCCAGACTCGCAGCCGCAAGAGCAGACATTCAAGCTCTGCGAGCCTTAGCGATCACTTCAGTTTTCGCATATCACCTTTGGCCAACCCACTTTAAAGGTGGCTTTATTGGCGTCGACATCTTTTTTGTAATTTCTGGTTTTCTAATAACCGGTCAGTTATGGCGCGAGGTCGAAGCCACCGGTCGTGTGAAATTTTCACAGTTTTGGGCACGGCGAGCGCGGCGACTCTTGCCGGCTTCGCTTTTGGTGATTGCCGTCACAATTGTTGTGATTCTGATCTTTGTGCCACCGCTCTGGTATCTCGGTTTTGTCGATGAAATCACCGGTTCGGTTAGTTACGTTCAAAACTGGGTGCTAGCCGGCAAGGCAACCGATTATTTGCAAGCCAACACCGCTGATTCGCCGTTTTTGCACTTTTGGTCATTGTCTGTTGAAGAACAGTTCTATGTATTTTGGCCACTAATTCTGGGCCTTTTGCTGCTGCTAACCCGAGCTAAAGAATTGGTTGGCAAACTCAGTGTCAAATTCGCAATCAGCGCAGGTTTGTGGCTCATTTTTGTAGGCAGCTTGGCTTATTCGGTTTATCTCACAACCACCGAACCCGAGCTTGCTTATTTCAGCACTTTCACCAGAGCCTGGGAGTTTGCCGGCGGTGCTCTAGTAGCCGTTATTTTCAGCTCTCGTGAGCTAAACCGCCACTTAAAAGCCGCACTGCTTTGGGTAGGCCTGGCACTAATGGCTTATGGTTTGCTCAAATTCAATGCCCACACGGCGTTCCCCGGATACTGGGCAGCTGTGCCAACTGTCGGCGCGATGGCATTTTTGCTCGGTGGCGATTCTCGAAGCCATTTGGCGCCATGGTGGGTTTTCAAATTTTGGCCACTCAAATTTTTGGGTGACATATCGTATTCGCTTTATCTTTGGCACTGGCCGCTCATTATTTTGGCGCCATGGGTTTTGCACCAGAACCTAACCACCAACGATCGCATCGCAATCATCGGCGTGGCTCTCGTGCTTGCTTGGCTGTCAAAGCAATTTGTCGAAGACCCCATTCGATTCGGGTCGCTTGCAAAGAAGCGAAGCAGCACCCAACTAGTAACAGCCGCTGTTGCGATGCTGTCCGTCATCGGCTTGGCTTTGGGCGGATCCCTGTTCGCACAAACCCAAGTTGATGCGAGTTGGAGCGACACTCACCTAAACCCGCCGATTTCTAAGGTGGGCAAAGATTATCCGAAAATTGAACACAGCGTTTGCCGTGTGCAAAAGAACGACTTTGATTTCAGCTACTGCGTGAAGGGCGACTCTAACGGCAAAGTGCTGATTGGTCTATTTGGCGATTCGCACACGCGCCAATACTATGACCCGATTGAGGCGCTCGCGCTTGCCCACCACTGGAGGCTGCTAGTTGCATCAAAGAGCGCTTGCCCGCTAGCCGACGCCGCGACTTTGCCAAGCGCAGTAGCTCACATCAGTTGTAAGTCATGGAACCAGAAACTTGAAGCATTCATAGCGACTCAGCCGAAGTTTGACCTGATCATCAATTCAACCTCATCATTTGTGACTGGCAATTTCGCTTCTTCTGCGGCGGCCTATAAGACCGAGGTGCAGCGTCTGGTTGCCCGCGGTGACAAATGGATGGTGATTCTCGACAACCCAAAGCCATTAGCAACTTTTGTCGCTTGCGTTGAAGCCGCCGGGCCAAGTGCCGCCACAAGCTGCGGCCTGTCGAAGTCTCACGCGATGACGCCTGCCGACCCAATGGCCCCAGCGATCAAGGGCTTGCCCGGAGTTACCTACGCTGATTACACCGATGCCTACTGCCAAAAAGACTTTTGCCCGCCCGTGATTGATAACAACGTGGTTTATCGCGACGACAGCCACATTTCGGCAACCTTTTCAATGACGTTAGAGCACCGGCTCGAAAGCTCGATTCTGAAGGCTTTGGGTGGTCTTTCAGCTGCCCCGGCGGCGGCAAAATGACCAGTAAGCTGCAAATGCAGCCAAACAAAACTGCAGACTGCGCGGGTGGGCTCTGCCAAGAAGCGCCCCCCGTCATTTATGCTGATTTAAGCCGTGGTTTTTGTAAAAAGCACCAAGGGCAAAGCTTTTTAAGGAGCATTCGCAATGAATAGGTTAAAGAACTGGCGATTCTTAGCAATCGTTTTGATTTGCCTGGGTGTCTTAGCCGGTAATGCCTATTCACTCAAGACTGGTGCCAGGCCGTTCACCCACCAAAATGCAGAGTTCCGAGTCAACCATTACATCGGCGATTCTGCTTGGGTTGAGAATGCTCCGCTGGTGCTTTCGAACTATTTCAAATCGGTTCACCTGGTTGATGTTAAAAACGATCTCACCGTGCCTAAAGGCGTGGTTAACCCCCAGGTTCAAGGTTTCGGAGTTCAATCAGAAATCGTCAGCATCTTTAATCACGCCACAGCTGACTACACAAGTTATCCACTTGACTATCGAAACGTCTATTTCGCCGCACCGAAAAATAACACAAAAGTTTTGACTCGTGAAGGCATCTTAAAGTATCGCCAGTGGTTGCCTTCAGGCCAGGGTTACATGAACGTTCACTGCGCACCATTGGTCGAACACAACTGCACCCTCGGCTTGTATTGGGACCCACTTCAAACTCACCGCCACGACGACGTAACCTTCGTTGCTGTGCGGTTGCGAGAATCGGACTTTGCTCTTATCGAACAAAGCCTGTTCAACGAACTAATTAAGGCGGCGGCCCATGCTTAATGAAATTCTGGTACTCACTCTGATAGCCGTCGGCAGCGTTTCAGGTGCTTGGTTGATCGGCGCCCGGTCAACGTTGCTCGCTATTCCAACCGGCCTGCTATTGGCTTCGACGGCTCGAATTCTGATTTTTTCAACCTGCAACATGTTTAGTCTTCGCGAATATTCTGCAGGCGCCTTTTATGTTTTGTTGGCAGGCACCATAGTTGTTGCCGCACTCAAAGCGCGAGTGGGGCTCTATCGACCAGTGATTGTGGCCGTCGCTGCCGGCCTCCTGGGCGTTTTTGCCACTCGCATTCTGGGCATCATCGGCACACGCCACGGCGATAGCTATTGGATTCTCGCGGTTTCGCACCTAATGCAAAAAAGTGGCGACATGAACATTCTTGATGGTCACACGCCACTCAAGCGCGGCTTCGCGTATCCGCTGCTATTAGCGCTCGGCCCTCAAGATCAATGGCTAACAGGCATGACTCCGTATATTTTCTTTGCGATGGTCTGCGCCCTAGCTTGGGTGGTTTGGGAGCTCGTGAAGAGCCAGCCCCGCAGTCGCACCTATTTTGTAGGGGCAGTTTTAGTTTTGGTGGGTTTCACCGCAACAATGCCGCTGCGAGCGATCTTCTATATAAACGGCCACACCCTTTTTGCCGTTGGCCTAATCATTACGGTGGGCGTCTCGGTTTTGGCGTTGCGCGACAAAGTGCTCTCTAACGCGCACCTTGTGGCGCTTTGTGCAGGCGTTTATGTTGCAACCTCAACCCGAGCCGAAGGCATTGCCATTATGGCCATTGCGATTCTGCCTGTGATTTCGCTGCGGTTTGTGAGTCGATACAAGGCCGCAATCGTGATCGCCTCGCTCACCACATCGTTTGCCATTTGGCAGGCTACCTACAACTCTTATCTGATTCCCAACGGCATGCCATGGGTCGTCTTTATGATGATTTTGGTTGGCGCCGGTTTGCTGCCGATTATTAAATGGTTTGACTGGCTGCGATTCAGAATCTTTTTTATCGGATTCATCGGCCTGCTCGTAGTTTTTGCTGCGGCCGAGGTCAAATGGCACAGCGACTTCAGCCGTGGTCACAGAGCCCTTGTTTATAATTTGTTTTTCAACTTTTCAACCAAATCGCTTGGTTCGGGCGGCTGGGGCCTCATGTTTGCTGGGTTGGCGTTGCTTTTGCTGCTCGCTCTGTTCAGCCGATGGTCGCCCGAGTTCCGCTACCTGCTAATGATTTCGGTAATGTTGGTTGTTGGCTCATTAATTTCGAAAATGCTAGACGGCGGCCAGTTTGGGCACCCAGATCTTGGGCGTGTGGGCTGGTCAGACAGTTTGAACCGCATGTGGATTCAGACTTTTGGTATCTTCGTAATAACAGTTGCTGTTGGTTTGATACAAAACGAAAAAATTTGGCAGCGCCTAGGCGCAAAGAACAAAGGCGAGTAACCCTTGAAAGTATTCATTCAGATTCCATGCCTCAACGAGTCAGAGTTTTTGCCGGCGACACTCAAGGAGCTACCTCGCGAGTTGCCTGGCATCGACGAGGTCAAATGGTTGGTAATCGACGATGGTTCGACCGACAACACCACCGAGGTTGCTCTTGCCAATGGAGTTGACTATGTCGTGCGCTTTTCACACAACCAAGGTCTTGCTTCGGCTTTTCAGGCAGGCATCGACGCAGCCCTAAAGCTTGGCGCCGATATCATCGTCAACACTGATGCCGACAATCAATACGACGCCTCAGCGATTCCGGCGCTAGTAGCAGAAATCGTCGAAGGTCGTGCCGATGTTGTGGTTGGTGACCGCGACACCCGCAAGGTTTCAGAGTTCTCGCCTCTAAAGCGCGTTTTGCAGCGTTTCGGAACCCGTGTGGTGCAGCAGTTCTCGGGCACCAACGTTCACGATGCAACCAGCGGTTTTCGCGCCTTTAGCCGCGATGCAGCCCTGCAGATTAACTTGGTGACTAAATTCACCTACACAATCGAAAGCCTCATTCAGGTCGACGACGCTTCTTTGGCCTTGACCAACGTGCCAGTAAAACGCAACGACAGTGTGCGCCCGAGCCGCCTCTTTGGATCAACCTGGAAATACGTTCGCAGAAACGGCATGACCATGATGCGCATTTATGTGCAGTATCGCCCAATGCACCTTTTTGTGCCGGTAGGTTTCACACTTTTGATTCTGGCTCTTGGCGCTTGGACTCCATGGCTGATTGACGCATTTGCAGGCCACCCGCACCAGCACCTGCAGTCAACCATTCTGGGCGCAGTTTTGGCCATCTCAGGCGTTCAGGTGTTCTTGTTCGGCATCATCGCCGACTCAATCAACTCGGTTCGCTCGCTAACCACCAAGACACTGCACCGCGTGCGTGAGATTGAGCTGCACGTAGGCGTTGAGCCTAAGATTTATCGCGAACGCAAGTAGCCAAATGGCATCGTCGCTGGCAAAGCCATTTATTGTCATTCCAGCTCGCGGTGGATCAACCGGGGTTCCTCGCAAAAACGTCAGACTGCTTGGCGGCGAACCTCTAATAGCACGCACCATTAAAACCGCCTTGGCTTCAACTTTGCCTGGGCGGGTTGCCGTGATTACCGATGACGACGAAATCGAAGAGATTTCGCTGCACTACGGTGCTGTTGTCACCCGCGAAGAAAAAACCACAGGCAAAGCCACTCTCGATCAAGTTATGGTTCGAACCATACCTTTTCTGCGTGAGCTGGGTGCAACCGACGCCGACGTGCTTCTAACGATGCAACCCACCTGCCCGTTCATCACAGGCACCCGGGTGCGTGAAGCCATGAAGGCTTTTGCCGACGGCGCCGGTTCGGTAATAACTGTGATTGATGACAGACACCTCGCATGGCGACTAGATGAGGGCGGCAACCCGCGCCCCGATTACGCAGCACGAGTGAATCGACAGCAACTGCCACCGCATTTTCGTGAATCTGGCGCAATCATTGGCGCTCGTATTGGCGACGTGGTCAAATTTGAGACCCGCATTGTTGAACCGATTCGCCTAATTGAAGTGCCAGAGGGCGAGGCGCTTGACATTGACACGTTCGCTGACTGGGCCATAGCTGAGCATTTGGCAACTCGGCGTCGCATTCTGTTGCGCACCGATGCAGCGCGCGAGCTTGGAATGGGGCACGCCTATCGCACTTTAGCACTGGCCTATGCTCTAGCTCGACATGAAATAACCATCGTTTTGAGTGTCGACAAACCTCTGGGCGTAGGTTTTTTTCAGGAATACCCTTTTAGAGTCGAAACAGTCGAAGACGAACTGGCGTTTCTGAACCTTGCCCGAAAAACTCGTGCTGACCTGATTGTGCTCGATCAACTTGATACCCATCAAGAGTTTGTTGCACTATTGGGCGAGCACTCCAAAATAGTGACTTTTGAAGACTTGGGCTCGGGCGCAGAGCAAGCAAACCTTTTAGTTGCTGATCTTTATGAAAACCCTCGGGTGCCTGCCGACCGTCAACTGACCGGTGTTCAAAACTCGATCTTGGCGCCGAGCTTCGAAAGCCTGCCTCGCAAAACAAAATTTCGTGACACAGTCGAAGACATTTTGCTGCTTTTCGGTGGCACAGACCCCTCAAATTTGGCCATCAAAGCGCTCGAGGCGTTACAGAGCATCGCTTTCAAAGGCCGAGTAACGCTGGTGCGTGGCCTGGGTGCCAGCTTGGTTGACCCTGCTAAGTACAGCAGTCTTGACCTGCAAATTCTGTCAAATGTTAAAAACATGCCCTCGCTTATGGCCAAAGCCGACATCGCGATTTCTTCAGCGGGGCGAACCATCACCGAACTGAGTTGCATTGGTGTGCCTACACTGTGTTTGGCGCAAAACGCCAAAGAGCTAACTCACACCCACACAACAGTGAACAACGGTGTGATCATGATGGGGCTGGGGTCGCTGGTAAGCACAGAAACCTTAGGCGCACACATCAATAAACTTTGCGATGACGCCGAACTGCGGCGCACGCTGCACGATCGTGCGCTAAGTGCAACCGCCGGCCGAAATAACACCTCGATTGTGGCGCGCATTATGCGCAAGCTGGGTCTTTAGCCCAGCTGATTCCACTCGAGTGGCATGTCGGCGGCAATCGGTGCGATTACCGTGCGACCAACGACTTGATCCCAGCTGGCAATTTCAATGCCTATGTTGCTGCGCAAAGCGATCAGGTCATCAGCGGCAACCGTGTGACCAACTGCTAAGTCACGCACTGCAATGACACGGCGTCTGGCATTGTTGATAGCAGCCGACTGGGCATCAAGGCTGTGTTCACGTTTGCCATAGAGGGTGCGATAAAGGGCCAACTTATCAACAAACGCTCGCAGGTCAGCTTCGTTCATGGCGTGGTAGTGGTCATTGCCCACACCTTGCTTGTTATCGGTGAAGTGCTTTTCGATTACCCGAGCACCAAATAGGCTAGCGATTTCTAGTGTCGGCAAAGCACCATCGTCTTCGGGGCGAACATGGTCGCTATAGCCGATGGCTACTCGGCTGCCAAACTGCTCTTGCAAAACTTTGATTTGGGCCAGCTGAGCATGCTCGCGTGGTGTGGGGTAATTCAAGATGCAGTGCAAAAGTGTCACACTTTTGGCGCCGGCTGTTAGCAGCACGTCAAGACTGCGAGCAATTTCAGCAAGATCTGAGGCGCCGCAAGACATCACAACGGTGGCGCCAGTCGCGCCGATTTTGCGCAACAGCGGAATGTTGGTGAGATCTGCCGAAGCGACCTTTGTCACAGGCATCAGCGGGGTGAGCATGTCAACTGCCTCTAGATCAAATGGTGTCGACAAAAAGTCGATCCCCTGTGCCTTGCAGTGGTCAGCGAGCTCGGCGTATTCGGCCGGGCCAAAGTTGTCCCAACGCTGAAAAAGCTCATATTGGCTGCTGGTTGCTTCTTTGGTTTGATCCCAATAAGCGGGGCTGGTGGTTTTGGCCGCGAGGGTAGCTGCCTTGTAGGTCTGAAACTTGGCTGCGTGCCCGCCGGCGCGAGCGACCTGGTCAATCATTTGTTTGGCACGATCAAGTGAACCTTCGTGGTTCACGCCAATCTCAGCAATCAAATATGGGTTCAAATAGCCAAAAACACGGCCATTGACTTCGAAATCAAACAAATCAGGCATGATCTTCTTTCGCATAATATTTCTCAGGATGCTCTGCCCTGCGAGCCGCAACCAGCGCCTTGGGCAGTTCATCGAGGCTAGTTATAAGCGTAATGTCACCGGCGTCAATTGCGGGTTGCACATTTTGGTAGCCACTGATGGGCAGCACTAAAACTTTGCAGCCAAGCGCAATGCCCTCAAACAGGGTGGTTGAAAAAGCTCCAATCAAAAACTCGCTGCGTGATACCAAATCAAGAAAAATAGGGTCGCGATGGCTGAGGCTAAAGTTTTTTGGCACAGTTGCACCGACTGCTTTGGCTTTCTTGGTGGCCTCAGCCAAAGCAGCCTCGAAATCTTCTAGTGCCTCGTTTGGGTGAAGCCGATAGATCACTTTGTAATCTGGCAGAGCGGCGGCTGTTTTGAGCGCTGCCGCAAAAAGCTCATTGGCTATTGCGCCCTGCGAGGTGAAAAGCACCTGTTTGGCAATGATGCGGTTCTCGGCGAGCGCTTTTTGGCGATATTCTTGAAAAGGTGCGCTAGGCCCTGAAACCTTGAGTTGTGTACCTCTGGCAAGCATGACTTTGCTGCCCCAGTAACCTCCCCAAGTCAAAATCGTGTCTGCGGCTGCGTCAAGCTTTGGGCCACGCACTGACTTTGATTTTTTTGACTCTGACGGCAAGCCAAAGCTATAGGCAGGGTGAAATGCCGAAATGAAGCCGTGTTGAATCTCGTGAACTTTGACACCTGCCCGATGGGCCCCCAAAACTATTGACGGCTCGCTATAGGCATTCACGACATAAAGATCTTTTGTGCCAAGTTTGCGAAAAAGTTCGGCAAAACCCATGCGCTCAGCCAATGTACGCCGAACTAACCACTGCGGGTATTTTTGAAACTTTTCGAGCTTGATGCCAAAGGCGGTTTCAAATTCACCAATTAGCTTTTGCCAGGCCTGAACTTGAGGTCTTCGACTGCTGAATTTCATGATTCGAGCAACTTGGGTGGCCTTTGAGGTCGCAAAGAACGCTTTTAGCCGCTCGAGGTCTAACTCATCAGCCGCATTCGGGGTAAAACTGCCCGACTCATCAGTTGAAGGCAAAAAGTCGATCACACGCACCGACTCGCCCGCAGCAAGCAGGCGATGACGAATGACGTCGCTATAAGGTTCTGAGCCCCCAACGCGGCGTCTAAAGGGCACTACAACGGCGTTTGCAGGCGACAAACCGTCTAAGTGGGTGATTGGCGGAATATCTGCACTCAGCTCATCACGATTGAAATGCGGGTGAGGGTTATCAAAAAGCCCAAGCTGCTCAGCAATGGCATAAAAAATGCGGGTGCGTTGCAGCGCATAAAGCTGAATCGTGCCAAATCGTTTTGAAAGTGCCCGAGTGCGTTTCTCGGTTTCAAGAAACTTGCCCCAAAAAGTTGCAAGGTCAAGCGGTGTTGCATTCAAAGTGCATAAACCCTTCGCAACTGGGGCCGCGAATCGACCCTCTAGTGTAATTTTAGAGCGTGGCCAACCTTAAGTCTTTAGTGACCAAATTCTTTGCACCCGTTTTTTATCTTGCGCTAGTGATTGGTGCGGTGTTTTATGTGCGAAGCATCCATTGGGATCAAGTTCACCTAGACAAACTGAACTGGGCTTGGGTTGTTCTGGCTGCCGCACTCGCGCTGGTTCAGCGCTATTGGTACTCATTTATCTGGATGTTCCTGCTCAAGCGCCTTGGCGCCAACGTTGCACACCTGCGTTTTGAACTAATCGCGGTTTATGCCAAATCATGGCTGGGTCGCTACATTCCCGGCGGTGTCACCTGGATTCTAGGCAAAATATATTTTGCAACCAAGATCGGAGTGTCAGCAACCAAACTCGGGGTTAGCAGTTTTCTCGAAGGCGTGCTTCAAATCATTTCGATTCTAATTTCGGCAGTGATTTTGCTGGCATTCGATCCAAACATTCAGGCCCTGGGTTGGTGGGTTATTCCTGCTCTGATCGTCGCTGCTCTCATAGGGTTGGTGTCGGTGTATCCGCCCATTTTTAACCGCGTTTTACAGTTTGGATACCGCAAAGTTCGAAAAGCTAACATCGATGCTGACAGCCTGCCGAGTCTGGCCACTATCGCGCGTGGTCTTGTGGCGTTCTCTGTAACTTCGGTGCTCAGCGGAATGCAGGTTTTTTGCATCGCCGCAGCGATCGACCCGCACCTTTCGCTCTCAAATGTTTTCTTTGTAATAGGTGTTTCAAACTTCTTTAGTGCGGCCAGCATGTTGGCCGTGTTCGCCCCAGCGGGTTTGGGTGTGCAAGAGCTCATGGCAGTGTTCCTCGCCTATGTGATTAGCCCAGCGGCCGCGGCTCTAACAGTGGTGCTGCTGCGAATTTTCAGCATCATTTTAGATGTCGTGTTTCTTGGCACCGCTATGGGCGCTCGGGCGATTTTTGGTCGCACAAAAGCCGAATAGAAAACTTAGAATCTCGCTAGGCTTAAGTCATGACTGATGCGAAGAAGAGCAATCCGTTCAAGGTAACAAAGGCCGTTATTCCGGTAGCGGGTCTTGGAACCAGGTTTTTGCCTGCCACCAAGGCAATGCCAAAAGAGATGTTGCCAATTGTCGACAAGCCAGCCATTCAATACGTTGTTGAAGAGGCGGTTAGCGCGGGTCTGAACGATATTTTGATGATCACCGGTCGAAACAAAAACACTCTTGAAAACCACTTTGACCGAGTAGCTGAACTTGAATACACCCTCGACAAAAAAGGTGACCACGGCAAACTTGAGCAAGTACTTGCCTCAAACCAACTGGCAGACATTCACTACACGCGCCAAGGCGACCCTCACGGGCTAGGGCATGCTGTTTTGCGCGGCAAAAGCCATGTTGCAGAGCACAGCTTTGCGGTTTTGCTCGGTGACGACATCATCGATGCCCGAGACAGTGTGTTGCCCAAAATGATTGAGGTTCACGAAGCTACGGGTTACAGCGTAATTGCTCTGATGGAGGTTCCAGCAGAGACAATTCACATGTATGGTTGCGCTTCTGTTGAACTGACTGACGACCCCGATGTCGTTAAAGTAACCGGGCTGGTTGAGAAACCGAAACGTGAAGACGCGCCATCGAACTTGGCAGTAATCGGTCGCTATGTTTTGCGTCACGAGATTTTTGAGATTCTCGAAGCCACCCCAGAAGGCCGCGGTGGCGAGATTCAACTAACCGATGGGCTTGCAATGGCTGTCGCAAAACCTGATATCGCTGGTGGAGTTATGGGCGTGATTTTCAGGGGTCGCCGATACGACACAGGCGACAAGCTCGACTACATTAAGGCGACTTTGCGAATTGCCGTAGACCGCGAAGATCTAGGCAGCGACCTGCGCAGCTGGCTCAAAGAGTTCACGTCAACCCTCTAGGCAATGTGCGCAACTCTTCGCAACCCAGCACGCTAAGGCCGATTCGCGTCGTCTTTTTGCTGTTCTATTTCGAGGCGTGGGATTCCCTCTCTCAGGTTTATCAAGCCATGCTCAACAGCCCCGCGTTCGAGCCAATCGTTGTTAGTGTTCCCCGCAAACTCACGGGCGATTCAGGCTATGGTGGCGAAAAGAGAGTTCACAAGTTTCTGAAACGCCAAGGCGTTGCCCACCAGAGGCTGAATTACGAAGACTCGTGGCAGAGTCTATTAGAGCTAAAAGCACTAACGCCAGATTATGTTTTTTTGAATTACCCGTGGCAACGCAACTATCAACCTGCCTTCAGACCAGATTCGTTGGTAACCTTCACCAAGATTCTGTACACGCCCTATTTTTTGGCACCACTCGTAAACGAAAATGAAGGGGCCGACGAGGTCGATGCGCGGCAAGTGGCAACTCACCTTTACACCCAACGGGTGCACCAATTGGCTTCGCTTGTCTTCGTTCAAGACCAAGCCACCAAAGACGCATTTGCCTTAACGCAACGGGGTTCAAACAGGGTGCGGTTCACAGGCTCGGCGAAACTCGACTCGCTTCGCGCGCATTACATCGAAGTGCGCGCGAAACTAGCAGCGAAGGCCGAGAGGCGTCTGGCCCGCGCGGGTAGTTTGCCGGTGAAACAACCGTTCGACCTCAAGGTGCTCTGGGCACCACATCACAGTTATTCGGCCAAATGGTTGAACTTCGGCATGTTTGTGCAAAGTTATAAGCAGATGCTTCAGCTGGCAAAAAAATACCCAAATGTGCAGTTCATTCTTAGACCGCACCCTTTCCTTTTTGGAACACTCGCCGAACGCAAAGTAATCAAGTCAAGCGTCTTAGACCAATGGCTTAGCGAATGGAATCAGCTCGCGAACACCAAGATAAACCTCAAGGCAAGCTTCGTGAAGCAGTTCGCATCAACAGATTTGTTACTAACAGACGGCATTTCGTTCTTAGCTGAGTATCCCCTCATAACCTCGAAGGCTGCCGTGTTCCTAGAGAACCCTAATCATTGGCAATTCAACACGTTGGGCGAGTTAGCGGCTGCCGCGAACCACAGAATTACCGATATGGCGCAGTTCGAGCGGTTCATCAAATCGGGTCTTGACGCAAGTCTCGACTTGGCACAGGTGTCGAAAATGGCTGCTTCACCTAGCGCGGCTCACATTGCTAACCTGGCTAAGTTACAGACCCAAATCGACCCGAACCCTGGTGGCGTTGCTCAGGCTATTCTCAATGACATTTTGCAGGACTTTCAGACCGGCTCACCGCTGGTGAACCCAGCAACGATTAGTGAGGTTGCGTGGGAGGACCAACCCGGGCGCGAACCCCGAACCGACTAGTTTGCAATTGAAAAAGGGCCCCTATCGCTTAGATAGAGGCCCTTTTTGCTTACTAGATTTTTACCAGTACAACGTGATTCTCACACGACGCACTGACGAGCCAATCTTGTTCTCTTGAACGTTCTTAATGCTGATCAGCTTGATCTTTGCATTGATCGACTTGATGATTGCAAGTGCGTTCTTTGCGCGGTCAAGCGACAGCTTGTAGTCAACCTTCAGAACTGTTGGGCCCTGAGTGAAGCCTTCAACGCTAACCATGGTCGCCATCTTGTACTTCTTTACAAAGTATGTGATGCGGTCCTTGATCGCCTTAGTAACTGCTGGTGAGCCAGCCGCGAAGTTGTTGACGATAAAGGTGAACTTTCCGCGAACCTTGATCGGCAACACAACTGGTGTCTTGACCGGCTTGGCTTTAGCGTTCGAGGTTCCCTTCACCGTGACAACGGCCTTTGCAGCAGCTACACCCGACTTAGGGTCCTTACCGCCACACTGGAACTTTCCACCAGGAATACCCGTCAACGAGAACTTTCCGTTGGCATCAGCAGTCGCGGTGATCACAACATCGTCGCTTGTTCCAAGAACACCGTCGAAGCCCGACCAGATACAGCTGACAGTTGCCTTTGGCACTGCCGCACCGCTGGTGAACACTGCTGTTCCGTCAATCGCACCGTTACCACCAGCAGCAAAGTTGGTTTCATTTGCTGTGTTGCTTACTGCCGCGGCCGTAGCAACCCAAGTGCTAGTTGATTCAACCTGCTTGGTGTCAGGGTCTTTCGAAGTTGAGGTGTAAAGATAGCTTGAGTTCAAGTAAGCCTTTACCTCGTAGTTACCTGGCACAACTTCGAACGAATAACGGCCGTCACTGTCAGTTCTAACGCTGTAGCTGTTAGTGCTAGCAGGGCCCACGTTTTCTGGCTGGGTGTTACCGGCTGTCACAAGAATTCCGGCTAGAACAGGCTCGCCGGTGTCTTGAATGCCGTTGTGGTTGAGATCTAGCCAGACCACACCGTTCAACGTTGCGGTGCCCGAGACGTTCACGGTCATGATGTTGCTTGACTCGTTGCCGAAGATGTTCGATACACGGTACTCGATTGTCGAGGTGCCCATGTAGCCATCTGCCGGAGTAAACGTTACGTGACCGTTTGTGGTGTCAACGTTCCAGGTTCCAACAGCATCAACAGTAACGCTGGTCTTGCACTGGCTGCCCACAGGGTCAACAACACAAGCCGTTGAGTAGTCGATAGCCAAGCCAGTAACGGTCGGTGCAAAGGTTGTTGCGGTTTGGTACTGCACGTTTACAGTCTTAGGTGCAACAACTAGTGCAGCCGGCTCGTTGACAGTCACAGATAGCTCTGCGCAGTCAGTCTGTTCGAAGAGATCTGAAACACAGTAGGTGATTCCAGAAACAGTTCCAGCGAATGTGGTGAGCGGAGTAAAGGTTACATATCCGCTGTTTAGAACACGGAACGTACCCTTGCCGACAACCACAAGTTGCTTCACGCAGCTGCCTCCATCAATCAAGCAAGCACTTGAAAGCTGAATCTTGGTTCCAGAAACACCTGGTGTCAGAGTTGAGACAGTGTTGTAGCTAACTGTGTCGCTGTCACCAGTTACAACTGGAGCATCAGGTAGTCGAACGTGAACGAGAACAGTGTTTTCGCCAGTCTGGCCCTTGAAGTCAGTCGCGCGGTAGGTAGCAGTGACGCTATCGCCTGCGAATGTGTCAAGTGGCGTGAAGGTTACACTGCCGTCGTCTAGAACGTTGAAGGTTCCCTTGCCAGTAACAACGATTTGCTTGACGCAAGTGCTGCCGCTAACTAGACAAGCCAGTGAGACCTGAATGTGAGCACCTGAAACCGAAGGAGTGACGCTGGCTACTGTGTTGTAGTCAACGGTTACTTCGGCTGGATCAACAGCTGGAGCGTCTGGTAGCGAAACAATCACCTTTACGGTGTTCTGGCCGAACTGACCCCACATGTCATACGCACGGTAGGTCACGGTCACACTGTCGTCGGCAAAGGTATCAACCGGTGCAAACAATAGGGTACCGTCTTCAAGCACAGTGAAGGTGCCTTCGCCAGCAACCGTGAAGGTTCTGAAGCAGTGCAGGCCTGAAACGATGCAAGCCTGGTTGCCAAGAATCTTGTAACCGACAACGTTTGGAGTGACATCTGTAGTGGTGTTGTATTCGATGGTCTGCTCTAGAGAATCGACAACCGGCGCAGCTGGAGTCAAGACTGTTACACAGACCTGGCTCTGGCCGTGCTGGCCCCAAATGTCATACACGCGATAGGTGGTGCAGATTGTGCCACCGCCATAGGTGTCAAGTGGAGTAAATGTAACACTGCCATCTGATTGAACATCGAAGCTGCCCTTGCCGGCTACTTCTTGGTGAGTTACACAGCCAGCACGAGTGACTAGGCAGTCGCGACTTTCATCGATCTTGTCTGTGTCAACAGTTGGCTTCACGTTGATTGGCTCGTTGTAATCAGTTGTTACGCGAGTCACGTCAACGTTTGGCGCTGCCAATAGTGCGACATTCACCGAAAGAGTGTTCTGGCCGTATTGTCCCCATGGGTCATAGGCACGGTAGGTCACCCAAGCGATGCCACCTGCGAAGCCTGGTAGCGGAGTGAAGCTAACGCTGCCATCTTCAAGAACAGTGAACGTACCCTTGCCAGCTACTACGACTTCAGACACACAGTCATTGCCCGAAACTAGGCACGGCCACACACCGAAGTTGGTTGGACTCTCAATTAGTGGAACAAGGATTGTGCCGGTGTTGTAGTCAACAGTTACGTTCACAGGAGAAACGATTGGTGCTACCGGCAATGAAACTGTAACCGCGATGGTGTTCTCACCAGTCTGGCCCCAGAAATCAGTCGCACGATAGGTGACCCAAGCAAGGTCTCCGGCGAAGGTCGCAAGTGGAATGAAAGTAACACTGCCATCTTCAAGAACATCGAAGGTACCCTTGCCAGCAACAACCAACTCAGTAACACAGTTGTCACCATCAACTAGGCAAGCAGAACCAGTTTGGTTCATTGTTCCGCTTACGAATGGCATAAACGATGCACCGGTGTTGTAGTTGACGGTTGTTGAAGAAGCAGTCACAACAGGCTTAGCAGGCAACAATACAGTCACCGAAACACTGCCCTGGCCACTGCGGCCCCACAGGTCAGTCGCACGATAGGTAGCT
>CAISOV010000121.1 GCA_903887175.1 uncultured Micrococcales bacterium | reverse complement strand
TCTGGTGGCCGCTACGTTCACGTGATCGCCGATGGTGGTTTGGGCACTTCGGGCGACATCGTCAAGGCAATTTCTTGCGGTGCCGACGCAGTTATGCTCGGTTCAGTTTTGGCTCGTGCCACAGAGGCGCCTGGCCACGGCTGGCACTGGGGCCAAGAGGCTTTCAGCGAGTTGCCTCGCGGCAACCGCGTTGAGGTTGGCCAAGTGGCGAGCCTCGAGCAGATTCTGCTTGGCCCAGCTACTTCTGCCGATGGCAACACCAACCTAATTGGTGCTTTGCGCCGCGCAATGGCAACAACGGGTTACAGCGACCTCAAAGAGTTTCAACGCGTTGAAGTTGTTGTGGCTCCTTATAGCGCTCGTTAACTTGCCCCAATCATGACCCGTCGCCAAGCTCAAAAAGATTGGTTTGCGATTGCTCGCACGCCAACTTGGCTCGGTCGATTGCTTATTGCTCTGGCGTTGGCTGCGCTGTTTGCGCTTTTAGGGCAGTGGCAACTCGGGCGAGCTTTGCCAGCTTCAACCCCGAGCCCAACCCCAGGCCAATCTTCAACTTCAGGCAGTCAAGGGCAATCGGCTAATCTTGAAACTTTCACGGTGAGCCCCGACCCCGCTAACTTTGCGGTGATTTCAGGTCGGTTGCAGCCTGGCGGCAAATCAGGTTTTTGGCTGGTCACAAATAGCCAAATTTTGAAGTCACCAAAGCCGGCCGATGTTGGCCGCGACCTCACGATTGCATGGGGCTGGGCTTCAACGGCTGAGGCCGCGCTCAGCGCGCAAACTGAGCTGAATCGTGAAACGTTGCTAGCAGTGAGCCTAAGGGTTGTCGGTGTGTTGGCTGATGCCGAGGCGCCGATGCGAAGCCACCCCGACAAACCTTATTTATTCGACAGTCTTTCGCTCGGCCAACTAATCAACTTTTATCAGCCGTTTCAACAGCGCAACACGTTAGACCAATATCTGATTTCACAGCCAACTTTGGCCAGCGACCCGAGTGCGCTTGCCGCTTTAGAGCCAATTGTGCTTGGCACTGCGCCTTCGGCGCCCCTCGACAATGTCAACTGGTTGAGCGCTTTTTATGCCATCGAGTGGAGCGTTTTTGCTGGCTTTGCAGTTTTTATGTGGTGGCGGCTGGTTGAAGATGAGCGTCTTCGTCGAAAAGCTGAAGACCAGACGCAAAGCTAAACTAGAGGCATGTCAAACCCAACCAACGACGCTGCCAAGCGCACAGCAGCTCAGGCTGCTCTAGCCGCGCAGGCACCTCAAATTCGAACCGCGCTTCGTTACTATGCGATCACCTCTTATGTCACGGGCAGCTTCTTGCTGTTGCTAGTGGTCGAGATGTTTATTCACTACGTTTTGGGTTTCATTGTTTGGGGCGGCGGCCCTCAGGGAGCAATCGCTTTTGTAACTCCGAGCGAAGACCTAACTCGTTTGCCGGCATCTGGTTTTGATCTTTCAAAGACTGTCTTGCAGGTTCACGGTGTGCTCTACATGTTTTATCTGTTCGGCGATTTTCGACTTTGGACTCTCATGCGTTGGAACTTCAAAAGATTCGTCATCATTGCCCTCGGCGGCATTGTTCCGTTCTTGTCGTTTTTCACTGAACGTCACTTTGCCAAGGTGGTTCGCGCTGAACTTGGCGACGCCTAATCGCTTAAACTTGAAGCAAGCTTTCAAAACCCATTTCACTTTTTAATCTGCGGGGTACACCATTAGCCAACCAGTTCTTGTCGTCGATTTTGGCGCTCAATATGCCCAGTTGATTGCGCGTCGTGTGCGTGAGGCGAACGTATTTTCAGAGATCGTTCACCACAACATCACGGCTGCTGAAGTTGCTGCTAAGAATCCGTCTGCAATCATTTTGAGTGGCGGCCCGGCCAGCGTTTATGAGCCAGGTTCACCTCAGCTC
This sequence comes from uncultured Micrococcales bacterium, assembly GCA_903887175.1. Lineage (GTDB taxonomy): Bacteria > Actinomycetota > Actinomycetes > Actinomycetales > Microbacteriaceae > Rhodoluna. Next base: position 2,039 of record CAISOV010000121.1, on the reverse strand, counting down.
GACCCTGCGATTCTTGAGCTCGGCGTTCCAGTTCTTGGCATTTGCTATGGCTTTCAGACGATTGCCAAGACGCTTGGTGGCACGGTCGATAAGACTGGCATTCGCGAATACGGCGCAACCGATATGAAGGTTGCTGCTGGTGGTGAAATCTTGGATGGCCAGCCGGATGCTCAAACCGTTTGGATGTCACATGGTGATCAGGTCACTGAAGCCCCTGCTGGTTTCGAAGTTTTGGCGTCAACCGCGACCACTCCGGTGGCTGCTTTTGCGAACCACGAGCGCAAAATCTATGGCGTTCAGTGGCACCCCGAGGTGAAGCATTCGCCGTTTGGGCAGAACATCCTCGAAAATTTCTTGCACAACGCTGCAGGCATCGCGCCTGATTGGAACTCGGGCAATGTCATCGCTGAGCAGGTTGCCAAGATTCGTGCGCAGGTTGGCAATGATCGCGTGATCTGTGGCTTGTCGGGCGGCGTTGACTCGGCCGTTGCCGCAGCGCTGGTTCACAAGGCTGTTGGCGATCAACTGGTTTGCGTGTTTGTGAACCACGGTTTGCTTCGCCAAGACGAAGCCGAGCAGGTTGAGCGTGACTATGTTGCGGCCACCGGCATTCGCCTAGTCACCGTCGACGTCGAAGAAAAGTTTTTGACCGCACTGGCCGGCGTGAGCGACCCTGAGACCAAGCGCAAGATCATTGGCCGCGAGTTCATTCGCACATTCGAAGAAGCTCAAGCTGCACTGATTGCCGAAGCTAAAGGCGAGGGCCAGCCAATCAAGTTTTTGGTTCAAGGCACGCTCTACCCCGACGTTGTTGAGTCGGGTGGCGGGGCAACCGCTGGCATCAAGAGCCACCACAACGTTGGTGGTCTGCCTGACGACATGCAGTTCGAGCTCGTTGAGCCACTGCGCGATCTTTTCAAAGACGAGGTTCGCGCTATTGGTGCTGAGCTTGGTTTGCCGCCTGAAATCGTCGGCCGCCAACCGTTCCCTGGCCCTGGTCTTGGAATTCGCATTGTGGGCGAAATCACCAAAGAACGTCTTGATCTGCTTCGCAAGGCTGATGCCATCGTGCGCGCTGAGCTAACCGCGGCCGGCCTCGACACCGAGATTTGGCAGTGCCCAGTTGTTTTGCTTGCAGACGTTCGCTCGGTGGGCGTTCAGGGCGACGGCCGCACCTACGGCCACCCAATCGTGCTTCGCCCGGTGTCGAGTGAAGATGCCATGACTGCCGACTGGACTCGGGTTCCTTATGAAGTTCTAGCGCGCATTTCAAACCGAATCACAAACGAAGTAGATGGCGTCAATCGCGTTGTGCTCGACGTTACCAGCAAGCCACCTGGCACCATCGAGTGGGAGTAACCCGGCCCCGCCGGAATCTACATATGAGCATGCCGCAGGTTATCCCAGCTATTTTTGGTCACCGTGGTGCTTGCGGTTATCGCCCTGAAAACACCCTGGAATCATTCGCTTTGGCTTATGAGATGGGTGTCGATGCGGTCGAGTGCGACCTGTTGCCTACCAAAGACGGCAGGTTAGTGGTTCTGCACGATGCTGACCTTTCGACTACAACCACCATCGCCGACCTCGCACAGTTTGCTTCGCGGCGACGAGTGCTCGAACTGCCTTGGCGCAGCATCGACAGCTGGTTTGTGCATGATTTTGACTTGCAAGAGTTGAGGTTGTTGCGAGCCAAAGAACGTTTGCCCGAAGAGCGCGCCGGCAGCGCAAAGTTCGATGGCCTGTTCCAGATTCCCACCCTCGATGAGTTTCTTACGGCCGATTTTGCAATCGCCGGGCGCACCCTGATTTTAGAGATTAAGTTTGCGTGGCTATTCAAGAGCGCAGGCCTCGATTCTGGTGCACTGCTGGCCGAAGCGTTGTTGGCGAGCGATTGGCGCGAGCGCGGCCTGAAACTCATCATTGAGACTTTTGACTACGAAGTTTTGCAAGGCATAAAGTCGCGGTTGGCTGCTGCCGGCCCACTCGATGGCTTGTCATTTGTTTTGCTCACCGAGCAGTGGCGCCTCGACAAAATTTTG
>CAISOV010000120.1 GCA_903887175.1 uncultured Micrococcales bacterium | reverse complement strand
TTAGCCAAAAAGCTCGGGCAGGGTTGCCGCCCACTGCTCGCGCACGTCGTTTAGCTGCCAAAGAGCTATGTCTTGAATGTTGAGCTCGGCGGTTGAGTCGGTCACACCAATGCGAAGTACGGGAACGCCGCGCGCCTCGCAAAGCCCAACAAACTTCACATCGTCTTCACGCCCAACAGAGACCAGCACTCGGCCGGTTGATTCGCTGAACAGGGCGGCAGTGAGGTCAACGCCGTCACGCTCGACAATCTCGTTTAGCCAGATGCGCGCGCCCACGTTAAAGCGCAACGACGATTCAACAACTGCCTGAGCCAAGCCGGCTTCGCTGAGGTCGTGGGCCGACGCTAGCAGGCCTTCGATGGCTGCGGCGTGCAGCAACTCGGCTAGAGCTTGTTCGCCCGCTAGGTCAACCACTGGTGGCTTGCCGCCGAGGTGGTCGTGAATTACTTCTGACCAAACCGAACCGTCGAGTTCGTCGCGCGTTACACCGAGCAAATAGATGTTGTGACCGGCGTCTTGCCAGCCTGAAGGCACGCGACGAGCGACGTCGTCGATAACACCCAAAACGCCAACAACAGGGGTGGGATGAATCGCCACATCGCCAGTCTGGTTATAGAACGACACGTTGCCGCCTGTTACCGGAATCGCGAGTGAGAGGCAGCCGTCGGCCAAACCAGCAGTTGCCTGCTTGAACTGCCACATAACCTCAGGGTTTTCGGGTGAGCCAAAGTTTAGGCAGTTGGTAACAGCCAAAGGCTTTGCACCCGAGGCTGCCACGTTGCGATACGCCTCGGCCAAAGCTAGCTGCGCGCCAGCATAAGGGTCGAGCTGACCATAGCGACCGTTGGCATCGGTGGCGATTGCCACGCCAAGACCGGTGGTTTCGCTGACGCGAACCATGCCTGAGTCGTCTGGCTGGGCAAGCGCGGTGTTGCCGCCAACATAGCGGTCATACTGGTCGGTGATCCACGACTTTGAAGCCTGGTTTGGGCTGCTAACAACCTGCAAAATCTGCGCGGCCAAGTCGCTCGCAACGGTTGCACGAGCCAAGCCCGCGGCGTTGACTGAGTTGGTGTTTAGTGCTTCGATCCAAGTTGGGTATTCAACTGGGCGCTCATAAACCGGGCCGTCGTGCGCAACGGTGCGCGGTGGCACGTTGACGATTTCTTCGTCGCCCCAGTTGATATACAAACGTGGCTCGTCGATTACTTCGCCAAGAACGCTGTATTCAACCTCCCACTTATTCACGATTGCTTCGAAAGCTTTGAGGTCTTTCTTAGGAACAATCGCCATCATGCGCTCTTGAGATTCGCTCATCAAGATTTCTTCGGGGGTGAGGCTTTCGTCGCGCTTGAGCACGTGCTTTAGCTGCACGCGCATGCCCGCGTTGCCGTTTGAGGCAAGCTCGCTCGTGGCACAGCTGAGGCCAGCGCCACCGAGGTCTTGAATGCCGGCAACCACGTCGGCCGCATAAAGCTCAAGGCAGCACTCAATCAGAACTTTCTCGGCAAACGGGTCGCCAACCTGCACGGCTGGGCGACGGCTTGGGCCGGTTGAGTCAAAAGTCTCAGATGCAAGCACGGATACTCCGCCGATGCCATCAGCACCAGTGCGCGCACCGAACAAGATCACGAGGTCGCCAGGGTTTGAAGCCTTAGCCAACTTGATGTCTTCGTGACGCAAAGAACCA
>CAISOV010000119.1 GCA_903887175.1 uncultured Micrococcales bacterium | reverse complement strand
TGCACTTTGCACTAGGTGGCTTTGAGGTTCCGTTGCCAAACCCACCTTTTGCTGCCGAGCAAAAAGTGCACCTGATTCGCGCATTCAACGTGTTGAGGCAATACAAAGAAGATGAAGTCGCCGGCGCCTGGGCTCTGATGTGCGACAGGCTCGCGCCCAACGGGTTGCTCATCGAGGGCACCTGCGACGAAATCGGGCGTCTGGCCAGCTGGGTGACGCTGAGCCCTGCCGGGCCACAAACTTTCACAATCAGCCTTCGCCTGAGCGGGTTAGAGCTGCCTAGCAAAGTTGCCGAGCGCTTGCCTAAAGCTTTGATTCACCATAATTTGCCCGGCGAAAGCATCCACAAATATTTGCAGGCCATCGATCTCGCATGGCGCCTGCACAGCCCATTAGCAACCTTTAGTGCGCAGCAGCGCTGGGTTGCAGTTTGCGAAACCATGGTCGAACAGGGTTGGCCAATTTTGGTCGACCGCAAACGTTGGCGTTTAGGTGAGCTGACAGTGACCTGGGCAGCCGTCGAACCCGCTAAATAATTGGCAGTTCGGCTCGCGCATCTTCTTCGCCCATGCCGCTAGCGCAAAGCAAGTCGATTAGCAGGGGGCGCAGCAGCAAAAGCACACTGGCCTCGCGCAACTGATCGGCAATGCCAAACCGTTTTGGGTCTAGCTGGTGCATAACCTCAAGCAAAAGTTCCCGAGCCTCAAGCAGTCGCTCGGGGTCTTCGAGACCCATCTTAAGAAGCAAAGTGCCTTCAGCTATTTGCTCGATTAAGTCGGCCAAATATGGGCGAGGTTTGGTGTCGCGCAACAAAAAATCAACCCGTCTAACAATGACGCGAAGGTTTCGAGTGGCAAGATCCATGCCACGCATTAGACGCACCTGACCCGAAAGTTCGTCACGATATTTGCGCAAAAAAGGTGAAATGCGCGAGATAGCGATTGCACTATCAAGCGAAAGCCTCCAGTTATCGACCAACGGCTGAGTGCGACGAACTTTTATCAACGTGGCATCGGCAGTTTTGACATCAAGCTGCACCAGAGCAAGCTTTAGCGCGTGCAACACTTCAAGAAAAGTGTCAAAAAGTTTGCCGGCGTCAATGCGCGCCAACCCTCGCGGGTCTCGCGGAATCAAAGCGGTCACAACCAAAGCCATGCTGGCACCTAAAAGCCCATCGATAGTTTTGCTAAAAGCCAGTTCACCCGGTTGAATCAAAATGAAAACCAGCATCGATTGAATACCAGCCGAAAGCGCAAAAGCTGAGCTGGCAGACATAAACCTAGCTATCAGCAAGGCGAACATCAGCGTCAAGCCGATTTGCCAAACGCCAACACCAACAAGACTGAGCAAAAATTCGCTCGTCAAAATGCCGGTGACCATTCCCACAGCCGTTTCAGCAACTCGACGCGGCCTGGCATCACGAGTGAAACCCAAAGCCGAAATCGTCACCGTGACGGCAAGAACCGGCATTGCGTGCCCCAAACCAAAGTGCGCAATGGCAAAAGCAGCCATCGAACCAATTACGATTTGCACAATCGGCGCCACCGACTCAACCACGCGGTGCGTTGACTCGCGAAGGCTCCAATGCAGTTTGGGTGCTTTCATTCGTGCCGCTAACCGTGACCGTTCAAAAGACTTTTGCGCGGGCGCGGGTTAGCAGCCCCGGCGTCGGTTGGCACAATTACTTCTTGGGTAGCCGAGATTGTTTCGTTGCCCGAAGTCACAACCAAAATTGCTGCCGGGTCGGTAACCCGATTAATCACAGCGAGCGCAATCGGGCCCATCTCAAAGTGTTGCGCGGTTGAGGTAACGACACCCCGCTGCCTCTCATCGCCTTGAACGAAGACAGGGTCGCCAACTTCTGGCAAAAAGTGCCCTGAACCATCGAGCTGCAAAAGCACTAGGCGCCGAGGCGGGTGGCCTAAGTTGTGCACCTTTGCCACCGATTCTTGGCCTCGATAGCAGCCTTTGCTGAGGTGCACACCGGTGCTCAACCAGTCAAGCTCGTGGGGCAAAGTTTTAGCATCAACTTCAGCCAGCTGCGACGGCCGATGGGCTGCAATGCGCAACGCGGTTAATGCTTCGGCGCCAACAATCGGCAAACCATTCAAAACTGATTGCCCGACACCCCCGCTCAAACCAGCCACCGCCGCGGCAGGCATAAGCGACTCGCTCAGGCGATAACCACGAGCCAGTGCTGCCAAAGGTGTTTTCGAATAGCGCACTGAACCGGCAACTTCAGCCGGCCACGGGTCTTGCCAAACCACGGCGGCGTCTTTCACCCCATGGTATTCACCAGCAGCGCCGTTTCGGGCGACTACTGCGAAGTCAGCTGAGCGGTTGGCAATGAGAACTTTCTTGCGAAATACGTTTGCTCTGAGCCAGGTCTCGAAAGCAGTGTCTGAGGAGCATTCGGCATAAAGCGCGTTGGGCGCT
>CAISOV010000118.1 GCA_903887175.1 uncultured Micrococcales bacterium | reverse complement strand
GCATCCGTTGCTTATTGATCGCTTCTTAGACGACGCTATCGAGATCGACATCGACGCGCTGTTTGATGGCGAGCAACTCTATGTTGGTGGTGTTATGGAGCACATTGAAGAGGCTGGCATTCACTCTGGCGACTCGAGTTGCACGCTACCACCAGTCACCATGAGCGATACGCAGATTGCTCGCGTTCGTGAAGCAACTCTAAAAATCGCTCAGGGTATCGGCGTTCGTGGCTTGCTCAATGTGCAGTTCGCTTTGGCAGCCGACGTGCTTTATGTTCTTGAAGCTAACCCTCGGGCTTCGCGCACCGTGCCTTTCGTTTCGAAAGCGCTCGGCATCACCTTGGCCAAAGCTGCTTCATTGGTGATGGTTGGTCGTTCAATCGCCAGCCTCATCGCCGACGGGCACCTGCCAGCAAAAGATGGCACTTACATTCCAGCTGGTTCGCCAATTGCCGTAAAAGAGGCTGTTCTGCCCTTCAAACGATTCGCCACTAAAGATGGCCGATTCGTTGACAGCTTGCTGGGCCCAGAAATGCGCTCAACCGGTGAGGTTATGGGCATCGACGTCGATTTTCCGAGGGCATTCGCCAAGAGTCAAGCAGCTGCCGGCAGTGCGCTGCCAACCTCTGGCGCCGTCTTCATCTCGGTTGCCGATCGCGACAAACCGCACCTGATTTTGCCGGTTCGCCGTCTGCAGCAACTCGGTTACCGAATTTTGGCAACCTCAGGCACGGCAGCTATTTTGGAACGCCACGGAATTCACGTTGAGGTTGTGCAAAAACACACCGATACACAGAACGCTGGTTTTGGTCGCTCGATTGTTGATCTGATCACCGACGGCGAAGTAGACGTCGTTGTAAACACACCATCGGGCTCACATGCCCGCAAAGACGGATACGAGATTCGCGCCGCCACCACCGCTGCTGACAAAGCTATTTTCACAACCATTGCGCAGCTAAGCGCGGCAATTGGCTCGTTTGAAGCTGTAAAACAGGGTGGATTCGACGTAAAGTCATTGCAAGAGCACGCAAAAGATCGGGCGGTGGCACTTGCCAAGTAGCTTCGGAGTTCGCCTCGGGCAGACGTTTGAGAAACACGGCCAGCTGTGTGTTGGCATTGATCCTCATGCGAACCTGCTCGAAGACTGGGGTTTGAACGACTCACCAGAGGGCTTGCGACAGTTTGCGTTCACCGCACTGAACGCTGCCATCGGCCGTGTCGGCATAATCAAACCTCAGGTTTCGTTCTTTGAACGTCACGGTTCGGCGGGATTCAAAGTTCTCGAAGACCTTTGTGTCGCTGCCCAGAATGCTGGACTTCTGGTAATTCTCGACGCAAAGCGTGGCGATATTGGCTCCACCATGCAGGCATATTTTGATGCTTGGCTCGGCAAGGCTGCACCGTTTTTTAGTGATGCGCTCACCGTTTCGCCATATTTGGGTTTTGATTCAATGCTCGACATCTATTCTCAGGCTGCCGAACGCGGCAAAGGCATCATCGTGCTTTGTGCGACATCGAACCCCGAGGGGGCCGCCCTGCAGCAAGCAGTGATGGCCGATGGGCAAACAATCGCAGCAAATATCTGGCAGTCTTTGGGCAAAGTAAACGAAGTAACCCAAACGCCGGGGGAACACCTTGGTTCATTCGGTGCAGTAATCGGCGCAACGTTACGACTCAAACAATTTGGTTTAGGTTCGCTTGACACCACGGCGCTCAAGCACGCCGCGAATACTTTTATTTTGGCTCCCGGTTTTGGTGCTCAAGGCGCAAGGTTAGGCATGCTAGATAAACTCTTTGGCACCGCTGCGCCGACGGTGATTGCTTCAGTATCACGCAGTGTTTTAGGTGCAGGGCCTATGGCAATTGACGAGGCAATCGATGCCCACGTTGCAGAATTGAGCGATTCTTTTGAATAAAGACGAGCTATTTCACCTAAGTCGGGGGCGTGGCCTCACCGTTGTAGCAGGCCCGACCGCAGTTGGCAAAGGCACTGTGGTTAGGTACCTTTTAGAAAATAATCCGGCGGTAGCGCTTTCGGTTTCAGCAACCACTCGCGCACCGCGGCCCGGCGAAGTTGACGGCGAAAGCTATTTTTTTTGGACCATGGATCAGTTCGATGCAAAAATTGCAGCCGGCGAAATGCTCGAATACGCAACCGTGCATGGCACAAACAAATATGGAACACCCAAGCAGCCGGTGATTGAGGCAATCTCGCAAGGCAAGCTGGTAATTCTTGAAATCGACATTCAAGGGGCACGCCAGGTCAAGCAGGCAATGCCTGAGGCCAAACTAGTATTCATCGCGCCACCAAATTGGAGCGAACTCGTGCGCCGTTTGCAAAGCCGCGGCACTGAAACACCCGAAGAGCAAGCGCGCCGGCTGCAGAGCGCAGAAGTTGAACTGGCCGCGCAAAACGAATTTGACCATGTCGTAATCAACGATGAAGTAGCCAGATGCGCCTCAGAAGTCTTAGACTTGATGCAGGCCCATTAGCGCTTCGCGCCGCCTCGACTTTATTTCTTTATAGAAAGCAAAAAACATGTCAGAAAAACTAGGTATTGTTTCGCCAGCCATCGACGTCTTGCTGTCAAAAGCAGAATCAAAATATGAACTGGTTATTTTTGCGTCAAAGCGCGCTCGTCAAATCAATGACTACTACTCAGCTCTTCAAGAGGGCAGCCTGTTCAACAATGTTGGCCCGCTAGTTGACACCACTGTTGATGAAAAACCTCTAACCATCGCGATGCACGAAATCGCAGAAGACAAGCTAGAGAAGCACAAGATCGAAGATTAGTTTTGCGCATTGTCTTAGGCGTTACCGGCGGCATAGCCGCTTATAAAGCCACGACAATTATTCGTCAGCTCACCGAGGCTGGGCATAGTGTTCAGGTTGTTCCAACTCAAAACGCTTTGCGATTTATCGGCGCGACCACACTTGAGGCCCTTTCACACCACATCGTCGACACAGATCTGTATTCTGATGTCGCCGATGTTAAACACGTGCAAATTGGCCAGAATGCTGAGCTCATTATTATCGCGCCAGCCACAGCAAGCTTTTTGGCACGATATGCAAGCGGACTTGCAGACGACCTTCTGGGCAACACGCTTTTAGCAACTAAAGCGCCCGTGCTGGTGGCACCAGCTATGCACACTGAAATGTGGCAGCACCCCGCAACCGTGGCCAACGTTGCAACCTTGCGCGCCAGGGGAGTTGCAGTTCTTGACCCAGCGTCGGGCCGACTAACCGGTCAAGACACTGGCCCAGGTCGCCTGCCCGAGGCAGACGAGATAATTGCTGCCGCCTTTAAGTTACTGGTGCCTCAAGACTTGGCTGGCCGAAAAATCGTAATCACTGCCGGCGGCACCCAAGAGGCAATCGACCCGGTGCGCTACATCGGTAACAAATCTTCGGGTAAACAGGGTTTGGCAATAGCCCGCGCCGCTAATGCTCGGGGCGCTCAAGTAACGCTTATTGGGGCAAACATTGGTGAATTTAGCGGCGAAGTTTTCGATTTTGTGTCGGTGGTGAATGCAGCCGAGCTTCAAGAAGCTGTCGAGACTCATCTTTCAGCCGCAGATGTTTTAGTTATGGCGGCTGCGGTGAGCGACTATCGCGTGCAAGAAGTATCAGATCACAAGCTAAAGCGAGGTGAGATTGGTGACGAAATCAATCTTCACCTAGTTGCCAACCCCGACATTCTTCGCGCAGCCGTCACACGCATATCAGCCGAGAAACTTTCAACAGTAACCGTTGGCTTTGCGGCTGAAACCGCAGGCTCGCACCAAACGTTGCTAACCCTTGCAAAGACCAAGCTAACAACAAAGGGCTGCGACATTCTCGTGGCCAACGATGTTAGTGCGGGGGCAATCTTTGGCCAAGATACAACTTCAGTCGCTCTCGTGACGCGCAGCGGCAGCAGCGAGTCATTCGAGGGCACCAAAACCTTCGTTGCTGATCGCATTCTTGACGCAGTAGTTACTGCGCTCGCGTAACAAAACGCCGCCACCCAACTTTGTCGTGACTACGAGATATACTTGACCCCTATGAGCGCACTACGCCTTTTCACATCAGAATCAGTCACCGAAGGTCATCCAGACAAAATCTGCGACCAAATCAGTGACACCATACTTGACGCCATTTTGGCCGAAGACCCAGCAGCTCGAGTTGCAGTTGAAACCATGGTGACCACGGGGCTTGTGCACGTTGCGGGCGAGGTGACCACCGAGAGCTACGTTGAGATTCCGAGCCTGGTGCGCGAAAAAATCTCAGCTATCGGCTACACCTCGAGTGAAATCGGTTTTGACGGCAAAAGTTGCGGCGTTTCAGTGTCAATCGGTGCTCAGTCGCCAGACATCGCTCAGGGCGTGAACACCGGCATCGAATCACGGGTGCAAGGGTCAAGTGACTCCTATGACGCCCAAGGCGCTGGTGACCAGGGGCTGATGTTTGGCTATGCCACCAACGAGACGCCAACCCTCATGCCGACCGCAATTAATTTGGCGCACCGCTTGGCCGAAAAGTTGGCCGAAGTTCGCAAGACTGGTGTGGTTGGCTTTTTGCGCCCTGACGGCAAAACCCAAGTGACCATTGGCTATGACGGCAACGTTGCCAAAACCATCGAAACGGTTGTGCTCTCAACCCAACACAACCCAGACGTGAGCCAAGCCGACATTGCCGAATCGATGCAATCACTTGTTATCAACCCGATTCTCGAGGCCAGCGGCCTTGACTTTGGCAACGCAAAATTCTTCATCAACCCAACCGGCAAATTCGTTATCGGTGGCCCTCAGGGTGACGCCGGCCTAACTGGCCGCAAAATCATCGTTGACACCTATGGCGGGGCTAGCCGACACGGTGGCGGTGCTTTCAGCGGCAAAGACCCGAGCAAAGTCGACCGTTCAGCTGCCTATGCCATGCGCTGGGTGGCTAAAAACGTGGTGGCTGCGGGTCTAGCCGACCGTGCCGAAGTTCAGGTCGCATATGCCATTGGTGTGGCACGGCCAGTGGGGCTCTATGTTGAGACTTTCGGCACCGGCAAGGTGTCTGACGAGGCTATCGTGAAAGCCATAAACGAAGTGTTTGACCTTCGCCCTCGGGCGATCATCGAGCAACTTGATTTGCTGAGGCCAATCTATGCGCAAACCGCGGCCTATGGGCACTTCGGGCGAGAGTTGCCAGATTTCACCTGGGAACGCACCGACAGAGCCGACGCACTGCTGGCGGCAGCTAACTAGAGCATGTCAAACAGCTTCGCCAAAGTTGTTGTGGCAACCCCCTTGCCACAGCTCGACCGGCTGTTTGAATATCGGGTAACTCAAGAGCAGCAAAGCTTGATTGCTGTTGGAACCAGAGTTAAAGTGCCGCTGGGCCGCTCAAAACAACTTCTCGACGGTTTCATCGTTGCACTTGCAGGCACTGCCGAATATCAAGGTGAACTAGCTGAGTTGGCCGAAGTGGTTTCTGAAACCCCTGCGCTGACGCCAGATGTGTATCAACTTTGCCGAGCAATAGCCGACCGTCAAGCAGTTGCAATCGGCGATGTGCTTCGTCTGGCTATAGCAGATCGTTCCGTGGCTGTTGAAAAGTCCTTCATGGCCTTGCCCGAAAACGCGCAAATCAAGCACGCATTCGACCCAAATGAAATATCGACACACAATGCTGCTTCATCAAATGCCTTAGCAACTTCGCAAAACCAACCTGCTGCTCTGCGCAGCACTGCGCTAGCTAACCCTCGTGTGGTTGCCTTTGCTGGGGGCTACTACCCAGCATGGGTGCAACTCTTTTTAGAGCGAGCCCATGAACAAAGCCAGCTGGGCAAGTCATCACTCTTGGTGGTTCCTGACTTTCGTGATCAGCACCTGCTATTAGAGGCGGCACAAGCGCTTGGTTTAGCAAATGTTGTGAACTATTCGACCGAGCAGGTCAAGTCAAAGCGTTACGCAGCATTTTTGCAAGCGCTAGCTCAAAAACCTTCTATCGTTATCGGTTCACGCGCGGCCGTGTATGCACCAAGTCACCAAATCGGGCTGATTGCGATTTGGGATGACGGCGACAGTAACCATTGGGAGCCCAACTCGCCTTACATCCATTCACGCGAAGCCGCGCTTATTCGTCAGAGTCAGATCGGCTGCAATTTGCTTATTGCTTCACACAGCCGAAGCGCCGAGGCACAACGGTTAGTCGAAATCGGCTATCTGAATGACGAAGTAGCAAGTTTCAATCGCCCAAACCTTGCTGTAAGCGATGAAGGGTATCGCATTGATGGCCTGGCATATAAAACCATTCGCGAGGGTCTAGCCAGCGGACCAGTGCTGGTTCAAGTTGGTGCTAAAGGCAACTCGGTCTCTGCCTATTGCCAAACCTGCTCAAGTCGAGCTCTTTGCAAAGAATGCAACGGCCCACTCTGGCTTGATTCAAAAGGCCAACCAAAGTGCCGCTGGTGTAACGCGTTTAACCTCGGTTCTGAGTGTCGCGACTGCGGTGGTCGCGAACTTCGCCTCGGTCAAGCCGGTGCAACTCGCACCGCGACCGAGTTAGCAAAAACATTTGCAGGGGTGCGAGTCATCGAAAGCACTGGCGATGTGAGAGTCGAAAAAATAGGTGCAAAACCAGCGCTTGTTATAGCCACAGCAGGTGCCGAACCGCTAGCCGAGCAGGGTTATGCGGCTGTTGTCTTGCTCGATTGTCAAAATTTGCTCGCTCGAGACACGCTTCGCGCCACCGAAGACGCCGTGCGATTTTGGAGCAACGCTTTTGCCCTGCTCTCAGAACACGGCAGGGGTGCTGCCGTTGGAATAGCTGGCGATTTCGGCCAAAAAATAGTCTTTTGGCAGCAAGTGCAGCTTGCCAGAGAAGAACTTGAGACCAGACGTGAGCTAGCTTTTGCGCCTGCGGTTCGGTTAGCCTCAGTCACCGCAGTTCGTGAAACCCTTGACTCGATAAGCTCCGCTATATCTGACATTAAGTCGGTGCGAATTCTTGGCCCTCTGCCTAGCAAAGAGCCTGAGTTGCTGCGCCTTTTAATCCGCTACGAATATTCCGACGGCGCTGAACTAGCCGCCACTTTGCGCGCTCAGGTTTTGCTGCACGGCTCAACTGGGCTGCGGGTAAACCCTAAAAGTGGTCGTGCCGCCCGCCCAATTCGAATCAAGATGGACGAACCCGAAGTAATCTAGAGGCTAGACCTAAAGGACCGCATTGAAAATAATCTTCGCCGGCACACCAGCCAATGCAGCGGCAACGCTGCAAGCTCTTCTGAATGGTGATTCTGGATTCGTCGAAGTGGTGGCGGTAATCACACGCCCAGATGCACCATTAGGCCGCAAACGCATTATGACGCCCTCGCCAGTGGCGCAAGTGGCACAGGCCGCGGGAATCCCGATGATCAAAACTAAGCAAGTCGATGCCCAGACTAT
>CAISOV010000117.1 GCA_903887175.1 uncultured Micrococcales bacterium | reverse complement strand
TTCAAAGATTACGTAACCGCCTGTGCAGAAGCGTTTGGTGACCGAGTAATTGACTGGGTAACCATTAACGAACCTTGGTGTGTTTCATGGCTTGGATACATGAACGGCGTGCACGCACCTGGTGTGAAGAGCCTCGATGAAGCAATTGCTGCCGCTCACCACACCGCATTGGCTCACGCCGAAGCAGTGCGTGCTATTCGCGCCGTGCAGCCGTTAGCCCGAGCTGGTTCTTCGTTGAACATGACTAACTACGTCATTCTGAACCCTGAAGATGCTGAAGTAGTTGAGGCTGCCGCTCTTATGGATTCACACGTTAACCGCTGGTGGATCGAGGCGCAGCTAACTGGCCGCTACCCGCAAAACCTTGTTGACGAATACGGCGACCGTTTGGCACGTGTGTTCTTGCCGGGTGACGAAAACTTGCTCAAGATCGACGCCGAGTTGCTTGGCGTGAATTATTACAACGACTCTTTCTTAGCAAGCCCTCGCATCAACGATGTATCGCTTTTGGCCAAAGGCTTGTTCCCTTTCGCTCAACGAGTCAACGACACGCCTCCGCCACCGCACACTGACATGGGTTGGCCAATCACTCCTGACGGCATCTATAACCTTTTGATGCGAATCCAACGCGATTATCCAAACGTTGGCGAGATTGCTATCACCGAAAATGGGGCCGCTTTTGATGATGGCCCTGATGCCAATGGCGTCGTCAACGATGCGCGTCGTGTTGAATATTTCAAATCTCACATCTATAACGTGCTTCGTGCGGTTTCAGAAGGTTCAGCATTGCGTTCGTACTATGCCTGGTCTTTGCTTGACAATTTTGAGTGGGCTGAGGGTTACGACAAACGCTTCGGTCTAGTGCACGTTGATTTCGAAACGCTCAAGCGAACTCCAAAAGAAAGTGCGAAAACTTACGCTGCTATTATTGCTACCAATGGGGCAATGGTCGCCTCTTAGCATTATTAAAGGAGCCGACCTTGGCAGCCAAAAGCAGTATTCGACCGACCTATGCCGTGATTTCAAAAGCGGCGGGGGTTTCTGAAGCAACCGTTTCTCGCGTATTAAACGGCGATGAAAACGTGCACCCAGATCGCATCAAGGCCGTTCAAGATGCCGTGGCCAAGCTGGGTTATAAAAAGCACCGCGCAGCAAGCTCGCTGGCATCTGGCAGAACTGGCTTGATTGCTGTTGTGATTGACGATGACCTGTCAATTTTTAGCGACCCGTTTTGGGCAACGGTCACCTCGGGCATCAGTCGGGTGCTTATGGAGAACGACTTGCAAACGCTGCTAATGGTGGCCAACCTAGACTCACTTGATGGCCCAGTGGCCCACTCACTGCAGGGCGGCGAGGTCGATGGCGCAATATTCTTTCAGTTGCACAAAGATGCCCTGGTTAAGCGCCTAGTAAAACAGCGTCTGCCAATGGTTATTACCGGCACGCCTCACACTTCTAACGACTTTGTTTTTGTTGACACTGACAACTTCGGTGGTGCCCACGAGGCCACTAACCATTTGTTCTCACGAGGTTGCAGTCAAGTGGCTATCATCACCGGCGATATTGAAACCACCGCCGGGCGTCAGCGCTTAGACGGCTACAACCAGGCCTATCGCAAATCTGGGCACGTGCCAAGCAAGCACCTTATTGCCGAAGGTGATTATTCGTTTGAGAGCGGCAAAGCGGCAATGAAGCGACTGCTTGATCAGGTTGAGAGCCTCGACGGTGTTTTTGCCTGCAATGACGTGATGGCCCTCGGTGCAATCGCCGCAATCGAAGAGGCCGGCAAAGTCGTTCCCGATCACGTAAAAGTTGTTGGGTTTGATGACTCATTGTTGGCCCAAACTTCGCGCCCAACCCTAACGAGTGTGCGTCAAGACATTGTTGCCCTAGGCGAAGCCGCTGCCAACCTAATGATCGCGCAGTTGCGCGGCGAAGATGCCCAGCCTTGCATTTTGAGCACCGAACTTGTGGTGCGCGAGTCAGCTTAAATCAAGCCCGGTTAAGTTGCCCAAGGCATCGGTTTTATAACGTTTATAACGATATGGTGAAACCGCTTTCACCATCCACACTAAAATAACTATGCTAAATGCATACGCGTGTGCGCGCGTAATAGATATGTCTGCTGAAAGGACACCCGTGCGCGCAATATTTCGCATCATCACCGCCACCTCAATTCTTGCCGGCTCGCTAATCGGTCTGCAGCCCGCTTCAGCCACGTCAAGTTGGGTTTCAGGCATTTCATGGACAAACCTGAACGTTAAACCAGAGGTCGGCGTTTTCGAACGCTACAAGCGCGAATTTGATGCCAACTCTGTGCTTCAGACCCAGAGCGAAACTCAACACAACCAGGCTTGGGTGCGATCAGATCGCAACAACGTGACCGTGACCTACACGGGCACTTCGGCAAACGCCAACCACATGGTTCGTTTCAATCTTGACGGCGATGAAGCCTTCACATATTCAACAGAAAACACTGTAGTTTCGGCAGCAGACTTATCGTCTTTGCCAGCAGCGCTAGATGTGATGACCGATGGTGATGGCAACGCATCTGTGACTATGACCCTAACTGAGGCCAACCCGGCGAACCGCGCAGACGACGTTTTGCGTGCTGGCATTAGCGACGGCACCAACAACATCGGCAACATGGTGATGCTGTTTGAACCGGCCGGATACTTTCCGGTAATCAAACTGGTTGGCACCGGCACTGGGCCTGAAGCAACCTGTAACACTTTTCACCCTTTTGAGTGCAACGACAGTGACCTAAAAGAAGAAACTTGGGCATGGTCAGTCTTTAAAAAAGACTGGTTGCCTGAATACTCTCAGGTTTATGTCAAGTCGTATGTCGCAGGCTCAAAAATCAACCTTCTGTATAAGGTCACTGACATCTGGGGCACACCAATTGCTTCGAAGCCAATCACGCTAAACCTTGACTCAGGCTGTCGCCTTTGCAAGTTCGGCAACTTCATGGGCACAAAAGCAACTAACTCTCGTGGCTATGTTGGCTTCTCGCTGCCGAACACCAACAAAGTGAAAGAAGTTGCAGCCAACACATTCACAAACACTGACACAAAAACTAAAGAGCACGGCTTCGTAGCTTTTGCGCTTTTGCCAACTTCAAACGAATTACAAGAATCTGTCGACGAGTTCTGGCCTCAGTTGGTAACAGACGTCAACATTAAGCCACAGGCTACTGTCATTGGAACTTTGAACCGAGGTGGCGTAACGGCTGATGGCAACGGCAACGTCTTGATCGGCTCTGGCTCTGACCTTCAGGTGAACCCACCATTGGTGATCGATGAAGCCGACAATGCGCTCACTGACACCAACATCGTAAACCTAAGTATCAGTTACCTAAAGAACTCGATTCCTATTGCGCTTTACGCACCAGACATTACAGTGAGCGCAAATAACGGCGGTGTCTCTGGCTTGATTTTGCCGGCTTCACCAGCGTCAACATATGCCTCGGCAACAGCACAAAAAAATGCTTACAGCTTTGGTTACACGTATCCACAGCAAATAGCGCTTACTTGCACTCGCCCAGGCACCACCACATTCACCATTGCAACCGGCGCGAACAAGCACACCTATGACATGGAGTGCGTGCTGCCTGCCCACGCCGCCAGCCAGGTCTTGGCTGTAGCAAATGGGCAAGTTGCTGTTCCTTCAACCGCGACCACAGCACAGTTCAAAGTAGCTGACCGATTTGGCAACGGTATCGCCGGCGTAGCCGTTGATGTTGCAACCAGCGGCAACGGAACAATCACCGGCGTCACAAGCTTTGTAAGCAACGCTGCGGGTATTGTTTCGGTGCCGGTCGCTGCTAGTTCAGCTGGCGATCAGACCCTGACCGCTACTGCAACCGACGCCCTGGCGACATTCACTTCTGCGACCATGAATACCACCGTTCGCTGGGGTGCAAAGTCTGTTTCGGTTGTCGGAGCCAAGGGCGCAGCAAAAGTTACGGTTTTGAATGCTAAGAGCTCGGTCGTGTCTGTAACCGAAGGCAAAACCAAGGTTGCAAGTTTCAAGCCAACAAAGGCAAACATTGTTCAGTCGCTAAAACTCACCAAAGGTGTTCACAAGCTGACTGTCAAAATTGGCAGCACAACCTGGTTGCTGTCAGTGACGGTTTCATAGCAACAAACGCACAATCATTTGGAATAGATGAGAAGTGGGTGAGGCTGCAAAGTCTTGCCCACTTTCATTTAACCTAAGTGAAACCTGCCAGGGTAAAAGGCTTCACAGCAGCCCATTAGAATTCAAAAAACGCCATTGACCAGGGGGTCATTTTGCAGAATCTGTTCAACGCCATTGCTAAGAAACTCGCCGCCGTCGCCGCGGTTGGTTCACTAATTCTGGCGTCATCTGGAATCTGGCTGACCTTCATGGCTGAGCCTGCTGGTGCTTCAACCGGCAACACCAGTGTAAGCCTCATGCCTGACTTCACCCCTGGTGCTTTTGGTGGTCACTCTCCACTAGAACTGGGCACCAGAGTGTCGACCGACAGTGACGGCTGGGTGACCTCGGTCAGATTCTTCAAATATGTCGAAGACACGTCAGTGCACACCGCTCACATTTGGGCTCAAAATGGAACCCTCTTAGGCGAGCAAGCTTTCACCAACGAAACAGCCGAAGGTTGGCAAACCCTAACGCTTGACACACCAGTCTTAATTGCGGCTGGTTCTCAGTTCACAGTTTCGGTTTATTCAACAGATTATTATTTTGCCGGCTCAAATTTTGCGACTCACACCGCCGGCCCACTTAGCATCGACACCGGGTACTACAACTACACAAATCCATCTGCTTTTCCTAATCAAACCGTAGGAACAAACTACGCAGTTGACTTCAATTTCAGCTACAACGATTACCTGCCGGCAGGCCCGCTAAACCAAAGCGGCGCAATGAAGATGACCCTCAAAATCGATAATCCTGGCGAAAGTTTTATTGCTCCGCTGCAGGGCACCGTCGACAACATAACCATCGACTGGGGCGATGGCTCAGCCGTTGCGGGGCCGTTTAACTCTGCATCGTGGCCAAACCACTCCTATTCGACACCTGGCATTTATCATGTGACGGTCGACGGAAACACTCTTTCACAATGGGGCGCATATGGTTATTCAGCCGGCCCTCTAATGTCAGTTGACTCTTTTGGCACGCTGGGAACAACGGCGTATCCGTGGGGTTTTGAAGACGCCCAAAAACTTGTATCTCTGCCATCTTCGCTGCCACCCTGCGTTACAAATCTTGAGTACATGCTGGCCGCCGACCGCAGTTTCAACCAAGATATTTCTAACTGGAATGTGTCAACCGTCACCAACATGGAGGGCACGTTTTTAGGAACCGAAAAGTTCAATGCGCCGCTCGACGCTTGGAACGTTTCTAGCGTCACAAACATGCATGTGATGCTAGCCGGATCAAAATTCAATCAGACTCTTGAACACTGGAACACTTCAAGCGTCCAAGATTTTTCATCGACCTTTGCTTCGTCAAAATTCAACCAACCAATCGGCGTGTGGGACACCTCGTCGGCGACTACCATGGCTGGCATGTTTGAGGGCAACTGGGTGTTCAACCAAAATGTCAGCAACTGGGACACCCACAACGTGGTCTCGATGGAACGCATGTTCTCGGGGCTTTTCAACAACGGCAGCACCAGCAATGACCAAGCGAATCCGCTGCTCACCGACGGCAATAAGTGGAACGTATCAAACGTTCAAAACTTTGGCGGCCTATTTGAGAACAAGCCGTTCAACCAAGACATCAGCAACTGGAATGTCTCGTCTGGAACAAACTTTGACGGAATGTTTAACAACAACCAGGTTTTCGACCAAGATCTTTCGAGTTGGAACCTGCCATCGGCTCTAAGCACCCGCTATATGTTCTCGGGCTCCAAGTTCACAAATGCTGGCCAACCATTGGTAGCCGATGCTTCGCATTGGAACCTCTCGAAAGCTCAAGATTTGAGCAATATGTTTGTTGGCAGCATTCTCGACATCGACTTTTCTTCGTTTGATTTCAGCTCGGCAACGGCCATGGGTGGAACTTTTGCCGGAATGCCAAACTTCAACAACGGGGGCAAACCGCTGACATTAAATACCCCAAAGTTGCAGGTAGCCTATTCGATGTTCTCTGGCGACCCTTTGCTAAATGTGCCAATCAACCTCGACGCCACGAGCTTGCTATATGCCAGCGGAATGTTCACTAACGACCCGATTTTCAACCAAGATCTTTCGGGCTGGAACACGGCAAACCTGCAAGATGCCAGCTCAATGTTCTCTTATGACCTTGCTTTTGATAACGGCGGCCAGCCGATGGCCTGGAACACCAGCAGTCTGACGAGCACAAACGCCATGTTCAAGCATGCACTGTCGTTTAACCGCGACATTTCAGGCTGGGACTTCTCGAAAGTTACCGACGCTAGCTTTATGTTCTGCGAAGACGCACTTTTCAACCAGCCTGTCGGGGCTTGGAACACAGCCAACCTAACTTGGTCGCAGAGCATGTTCGAAAACGCGTCAGCATTTGACCAGCCCCTGGCCAACTGGAACACCGGTAAATTGCGGGGTGCTTATGGCATGTTTGCCAGCACCAAATTCAATCAAGACATTTCAGGCTGGAACACAGCCAACCTCGAAGATATGCGTTGGATGTTTGGAAACACGAGTGCGTTCAACCAGCCAATTGGCCTGTGGAACACCTCAAAAGTTGCCTACACCTCATCTATGTTTAACGGGGCTCAGGCCTTCAATCAAGATCTAAGCAATTGGGATCTTCGAAAACTGACTTCGGCCGACACCATGTTCGCTAACTCAAAATTTAATGGTTCAGTTGCCAACTGGAACCTAGCAAGTCTGACTAACAGTCGAATCATGTTTGGCAGTGACCATGTGTTCAACCAGTCTTTGGCCACCTGGAAAACACCGGTTTTGACTTATGCCGAACAAACCTTTTATGACACCCCAGCCTTAGATCAAGATTTCAGCGGCTTTGACATAAATCACATTCAATATGCTGACAACATGTTCACCCGAAGTGGGTTGTCGCCAGCGAACTATTCGAAACTTCTCAATGCATGGGCTGCAGCGCCTCACAAAGCGAACGTCACATTCAAGGCTTCATACGTTAAATACAGTGCGGCTGGCCAGGCTGGTCGAGACAGCTTAACTGGCACCAGCAACTGGAACATTAGCGATGCAGGCTTATTCACCTTGCAGATTCCTACCATCACGACGCCACCGACAGCCACTGGCATCACCTATGGTCAAACTCTTGCAAGCTCAACGCTAAGTGGCGGCGTTGCGAGCGTTGCTGGTTCATTTAGCTTTGCTTCTGTGACGGCGGCACCAAACGCCGGTTCATATGAGGCTAGCGTGACGTTCTCGCCGACAGACACAGTCAACTACTCAGCAGTCAATTTCGCGGTGCCACTAACAGTAGCCAAAGCGGCCCGCATTTTGACGAGTCAGGCATCTTCATCGAATTGGAATTTCGATCAGTTGTTCAACGCTGCTGTAATTGCTGACGCGGGCACGGGCTCGCCAACCTACGCTATTGATTCTGGTAGTTCGGCGATTTGTTCGGTGCAATCAGGCACAGGCCAATTAACCGCGATTCGTGCCGGCACTTGCAGTGTGACTGCTGAAATAGCTGCCGATGATAATTACCTCGGGGCCACCTATGCTGGCCAGTTCAACATTGACGCCGTGGCTCCTGGTTCAGCAACAAATATTGCTGTTACCACTCACATAACAGACGCGCATGTCACCTGGGGCTTGCCAAGCACCGATGGTGGCACAGACATCACAGGTTATCTTGTGAGTCTCACCGATGGCACTAACACTTTCACTTGCAACGCCGGCGCTCAAGACGAGTTCTGCGACATAACTGGGCTAGACCCCAACACTCAGTATTCAGTTACGGTGATTACTAAAGCAGCCGGTGGTGCCTTGAGCTCGGCGCCTTCTGAAGCAACAGTCGCTCAGACACTACCGACGCCGACGCCAACTGAAACTCAGACGCCGAGCCCGACGCCAACTGAAACGTCGACGCCCACTGCTTCGGTGAGCGAAACTCCGACGCCTTCAGCGAGCGCATCACCGACAGACAGTGCACCTGCGAGTCAAACAGCGACGCCTAGCGACACCCCGTCACCCACTGCATCTGATACCGCTTCGCCGACTCTAAGCGCAACTGACGCGACAGTGACCTTGGCCACCCCAACTGACACTCCTGCCGGCCACGTTGATCTGCGACCATACAAGCCAATTGACCCCATCGCAACTGACCCAGCTGGCGTTGCACAAAAGACAGTAGCTGCGGTAACTCTTGTTACTGCGGTTTCAGCCGCTGGAGCAGCAGTTGCTGCAGCCGCCGGAGCAGCCTCTGGCGCGGCATCAGGTGCCGCAGCTTCGGGGTCTGCGGGAGGTGCCTCGGGAGGTTCAGGAGGTGCAGCAGGAGCAAAGGCCGAATCAAAAGGCGAAGGCAAACAGAATGACTCTAAAGACAGCCTTGAAGAAACAGCTCACCTGCGCCACCTCGCAAAGGGGCGCATTGACGATGCTCTCAAACTAGCCGACGCAAAAAACTGGGGAGACAAACTGCCTCTTTGGGCCGTGCCGGCAGTCATAGCCCTTGATGTTCCACCAAAGCGTGTTGCCAGATCTTTTGCCCGCATATTGCCACTAGCGTCGAAGCTGTTCGTCGACGGAACCTACCTGCGTGCCATGTTTGGCAGCCTATGGCTGATACCAACCTTTGTTGCTGCCGGTGTTGCAGCACTTGGCGTCTCTGAAGCTCACGGTCTGCTCGTTCTGCCTTCAACCGCTGTGCTGAGCACCATCGTTGCCATCGGAATCTTCGACGTGTTCGCAGGTTTCGTCGGAGCCGCTGTCTTGGCGCTGGGCTTGGCGTTTACTGCAGGAATATGGTCGGCCGGTGACGTTCGCTTTTTGTTTGGCATCATCGCGCTGGGCGTGACTCCTCGCTTGATTGCGGGAGCGTTTCGCACTCTGCGACGCCCACGACTAGAAACCAAACTTTATCTTTGGGAACGTTTTATCGACCTGGTTGCAGCGCCAATGCTGGCCGCCTGGGCCAGCCTGCAGATTGTGCGCATGTTGCCAGTTCTTTCGGGCATTGACCTGCCGGTTGAAAATCTCGCCAGCGTGATTCCAACTCTGGTTGCCGTTTGCATGCTGATTCGTGTGGCCCTTGAAGAAATTGCCGGTCGATTTTTTCCGATTCGAATCGAAATAACGCAACCTGAAAAGTTGCCTCAACCGCCAGTCGGGCAGTTGTTGGTATCTATTACTTTGAGATTCGGCACATTTGCTTTCATCGCAGCTTCGTTAATTGGTGTCAGCTGGCACCTATATGTTGGGGCACTGCTTTTTGTGTTGCCGAACCTTTTGACGATCGTGCAGAATCGCTTGCCAAACTCAACCACGCTTTATCACCTTATGCCTCAGGGCTTGGCCAACTTAGCTTTGACGTTGTGGCTGGGCGCGCTAAGTCTGGTTGCCCTAACTGCTGTCTTTGGTGAAACTCCAGAGCTAGCGCGAATTGGTTTCGTTTTGCTGCCGCTGCCGTCACTGGCTATGAGCATTTTGAAGCTATTCGGTCGTCACGGCAAGTCAGGCGAACCAAGGTTTTATGCGCACCCGCGAATGGTTTGGTTCTATCGCGTCGGTGGTTTGGTGGTGCTTTATCTAACGGCTGAGTTGATCCACGTGATTAACACGACCAACCTGTTCTAGTTAGATTTTTTAGCGGGATGCCCGCCAGCGCGCTGTGAGCCTGCGAAGGCTCAGCAGTAGCAGCGAGGTGCCAATCAAAATTACCGTTATGCCGGCTATGTACATGAGCATGCTTGGCACGCCATAAAGGTCAGGGTTGACGAACCAGTAGGGCCACCAGTGGTTGATGTTGCCACGAATAACGCTGCCCGCCAGCCAAGCCAGCGGAAAACCTGCTGCCCAAAGCGCATAACCAAGTTTTAGACGAACCTTTGGGCTGACAAGCAAAAGCTCGATGGTTACTACAATCGGTGCCCAAACGTGCAAGATCTCGTTCGGGGTAGTAGGCCAAACATAGTGGGCTGCGATATCTCTTGGGTCATCGGGTTCGCCGCGAAGCAGTGCGTTATAGACCACCGCAACAACGACATAGGCGGCGGCAAGTGAGACCCTGGCAATCTCAAACCAGAGCGCAGGCTGTGTTTTTCTGAACCAAGCAAACCCAGCACCCAGCAAAAGCACGGCGCCCATCAGCAAACTTGTTTCTATGGTGAAATAAGCCCAGTATTCCTCGGGTCTAAAAACGCTGTGAGCCAGGCGGTCAGCAACCTGCCAATAAATGCTAGCCAAAATTGCAAAAGCTGTTGCCAGCCGCACTGCACCAATCGTCTTTGATTTCATGAGCCTAAACTACTGCTTCTTTTTGAATAGACTGATACAAACGTGAAGAAAGTCGTGGAGTGTCGAGCTTAAAGGCCAAAGGGGCCAACTATGCAGTTGCAGATTTGGCTTTAGCCGAAGCTGGTCGAAAGCAGATTCAGTTAGCCGAAACCGAGATGCCAGGTCTTATGGCAGTGCGCAACGAATTTGGCACGCACCAACCGTTAGCTGGCGCACGAATTAGTGTTTCGCTCTCGATTACGGTTCAAACCGCTGTGCTGGTCGAGACCCTAGTTGCTCTCGGCGCAGCCGTGCGTCTGGCCAGCTGCAATATTTTTAGCAGTCAAGACGAAGCCGCAGCAGCCCTCGTTGCCGCGGGTGTTTCGGTTTATGGCTGCAAAGGCGAGACCTCGCAAGAGTTTTGGTGGTGTCTTGACCAGATTCTTGACTGGAGCAACGACCCGCAGTCGACTGGCCACACCGGCCCAACGAGTCTGCTTGATGATGGCGGTGACCTGGTTTATTTGATACACCAGGGGTGCGAGTTTGAGCGCACCGGTGAACTTGAGCAATCAAAATCGTGGGCCGATTGGGAGCACCAAATTGTGCGAGATTTGCTTGAGTCGTCGCGCGCCAAAAACCCTGAGCGTTTTCAAAACCTAGCCGCGAGCATAATCGGTGGCAGCGAAGAGACCACCACGGGCGTGCAACGCCTTGAGGTTCTTGAGCGGGCGGGCAAACTGTTGTTCCCCATGATCAACGTCAACGATGCTGTGACCAAGAGCAAGTTTGATAATAAATACGGCATTCGCCACTCACTGATTGATGGCTTCAACCGAGCGACTGACGTGCTCATCGGTGGCAAGGTTGCCTTTGTCGCCGGCTATGGCGATGTCGGCAAGGGTTGTGCCGAAGCTCTTCGTGGCCAGGGGGCACGCGTAATCGTTGGCGAAATTGACCCGATTTGCGCGCTTCAGGCGGCCATGGACGGCTACCAGGTTGCTCGTCTCGCATCTGTTGTCGAGCAACTTGACTTCATCATTACCACCACCGGAAACATCAATGTTGTTGGTGTTGAACACTACCCGCGAATGAAAAACCTCGCTATTTTGGCAAACGTCGGCCACTTTGACAACGAGTTTGATGTGCCGGCACTCGAAGCGCTCGCAGTCAGTGTGACCGAAATCAAACCCCTCGTGCACGAATACGTTTTGCCAAATGGCCGCTCGATTATTTTGCTGAGCGAGGGTCGCGTGATGAACCTTGGCAATGCCACAGGGCATCCGAGTTTTGTGATGAGCGCGTCGTTCACGAATCAGGCAATGGCGCAGATTGAGGTCGCTCAAAATGGTCGCAATCTAGAGTCGAAGGTTTATCGCATAGCCAAGCTGGCAGACGAAAAGGTAGCGCGGCTTCACCTGGCCGCTTTGGGGGCTGTGCTAACCGAGCTTCGCCCAGACCAGGCTCGCTACATTGGGGTTTCGCCCGAGGGGCCATATAAACCTGAGCACTATCGCTACTAAATGCTTTCGTCTGTCGCTGAGCTAGCGCTTGAGGCGGGTCAAGAACTCGCGCGTGCGCTCTTGTTTAGGGTTGGCAAAAAAATCGGCAGCCTCGCCCTCTTCGGCAACCACGCCCTGGTCTAAGAAAACCACCCAGTCGGATACGTCTCGCGCAAAAGTCAGCTCGTGCGTCGCCATGATGATTGTTGTGCCGCTGGCCTTTAAATCGCGGATCAGCTCGAGCACCTCGCCAACAAGCTCAGGGTCAAGGGCCGAAGTCACTTCGTCGAGCAACAAAACTTTGGGGTTTAGTGCGACGGCGCGAATAATCGCTGTGCGTTGCTGCTGACCGCCCGACAGTTTGTCAGGAAAACTGCCTGCTTTATCGGCCAAGCCAATGCGGTCGAGCCAGCCGAGCGCAATTTGCTCGGCGTCAGCCTTGCTTTTGCCTTGCACGTGGCGCAGCGCCAATGTGATGTTGTCGAGAATGCTCAAGTGTGCAAACAGGTTGTAGCTCTGAAAAACCATGCCGATTTCGCGGCGAACCTCATCTTGGTCGATGTTGGCAACGCTGATGTCTTTGCCCTCGAGCCAAATCTGGCCGTCGCTGATTTCTTCAATCAGGTTTATGCAACGCAGCATGGTGCTCTTGCCTGAGCCCGAAGAACCAATCAGCGCGACGATTTGGCCAGGGTAGATCTCGAGGTCAACACCGCCCAGCACAACTTTTTGGTCGTAATGCTTGCGCAGGCCGCTGACGCGAAGGCGCGGGTTGTTCCAGTCGATGGTCGGTTCGGGCCGAAGGGCATCCGCGTTTAAATTACTCACAGTGCACTGCCTGCCTGTTCACGCTTGGCATATTTGCTAGCGATGTGGTCGGCAAATCGCACGCTTGGAATAGCCAGCAGAACAAACAGCAACCCTGCGACAACATAGGGAGTGAAATTTGCTGACTTAGCCACCTCAATCTGAGCCGCGCGCACCGCATCGACCGCCCCAAGAATCGAAATCAAACCAACGTCTTTTTGCAGCGAAACAAAATCGTTCATCAGCGGCGGGGCGACGCGACGCACCGCTTGAGGCAAAACCACGAGCCTCATGGTCTGCGCATAGCTGAGGCCGAGCGATCGAGCCGCCAACCTTTGCGACGGATGAATGCTTTCGATGCCAGCCCTAAAGACCTCGGCGACATATGCCGAATAAGTGAGAATCAGCGCCACAGTGCCAAGCACTTCGGCGGGAACCCGGCCAAGCCATTCGAGGCGCAGACCGGGAATTCCGAAGCCGACCAAATAGAGCACGATGATCAGCGGCAAGCCTCGAAAAAAATCTACATAGCCTCGAGCAAAGACTCGCAACGGAAAAAACACCGGGCTTCTGAGCGTTCTCATGATTGCCAGCAGCATTCCAAAAATCAAAACCCCTACTGCAGCAAAAACAAGCACGCGCAGGTTCAACCACAGGCCGTCAAGCACTCTGGGCCAAGCGTCAATCGCTGTTGAAAGGTCAAAGAATGAACTGGCGACGCGATTCCAGCCTGGTGTTGAAACCAAACCAAACCCGGCGGCCACGGCAAAAATCACGGTGCTGACCAAAGACACCAAAACTGATCGGCGCCGTTTAGCAGTGCGAATGCGAGTGCGCTCGACCTCGGCCGGCGAAGGCTCAAAGGCGGCAAATGCTTTTGACACTTGGGCTCACATTCGGGTGATCAGGCTAAGAAAAAGGGAGTACGCCAAACTGGCGCACTCCCCAAATCTAACAGTTTTTAGTTATTTCAGAACTGGTGCGCCTGCATAGTCGGCTAGCCATTTGGTCTGCAGTGCGGCGAGTGTTCCGTCGGCCTGAAGTGCGTCAACTGCTGCGCTGACCTTGGCAGTTAGCGGGCTGCCCTTGTCAAGCACAAGACCAAACTGGTCACCGGCGGCACTGCCGTCAAGTTGGCCAACAATTTTGCCGTCGGTTAGCTCAGCGGCTGTTAGATATAGTGCGGTTGGCAGGTCAACTACGAGAGCGTCGATCTGGCCAGCTTCAAGGGCAGCCTTGGCGTCATCGTTTGAGTTGAATGCTGCCGCTGCAGTGGTTGGCTTGATTACGTTTTCAATTGCCGAGAAGCTCGTGGTTCCGGTCGCAGCACCGATTAGCAAGCCCTTGAGGCCGGCAATAGTTGTGACTCCGTCAGCCTTTGAACCCTTAGTGGTGATCACGGTCTGAGTCGTTGAATAGTAAGGGCTCGAGAAGTCGACGTTTTTCTTGCGTTCGTCGGTGATTGAGTATTGCTGCAGATTGAAGTCAAAGTTCTTAGGGCCTGGCGCGATTGCCTCGTCAAAGGTGGTGCGCACCCAAACTACATCGGCCTTTGCAAAACCAAGCTTGTCGGCGACAGCGTAGGCGACTGCAGCTTCATAGCCTTTGCCGCTTTCTGGCTTGTCGCCAACAACCCAAGGCTCATAGGCAGGGTTGCCGGTGCCGATGGTGATCTTGCCCGGCGTTAGGGTCGCAAGAGCGTCAGCACTTGGCGTTGCGCCGGCACCGGTTGAGCAGGCAGCAAGTGCAAGCGATGCAGCTGTAACTGCAATGGCAGCGAATGCCTTTAGGGCAGTGCGGCGTGTGGTCGTGAATGACATGGTTACCTTTCAAAATGATTTGGTTAGAACTAACTCTGCTAAATGGTTCGGCTCAAATCAAATCTGCTTACGAAATGTTGCACAACCTTAACCCGCGCCGCCTTGAGCTAAAATCAAAAGTGCGGGTGTGCAGCGGCCATCCGCCTAAATAAGACCCGGTGCCGGCGCAGCCAGCTAAGGGCAAACCAAGGAGTGCAGCTAATGAACCAGCGCCCACAAGTTAGACCTGCGACTGAAGGCTGGCGTCAGCGCCGCGACGAGTCGGGCCGACCGCTTTTAGAGTTTGCCGAGCCAAAGCGCGGCAAGCCACCTGTGCACTGGGCCGATTTATCGGCGGATGAACGCGTTGCCCGCGTCAAAGAGCTGGGTTTGCCAGGGTTTCGCGCCAAGCAGATCAGCACACATTACTTTTCGCACTATTCGAGTAACCCTGAAACAATGACCGACTTGCCGGCTACTGACCGCGAAGAACTGGTCGGTGCTTTGCTGCCACCGCTGCTAACTGAAGTCAAGCGCCTTCAAACCGATAACGGCGACACCATCAAGTTTTTGTGGCGGCTGTTTGACGGCGCGCTGGTCGAGTCAGTTCTGATGCGCTACCCAGGTCGCATCACCCTGTGCGTTTCTTCGCAGGCGGGTTGTGGCATGAATTGCCCTTTCTGTGCGACCGGTCAAGCTGGCCTAACTCGCAACATGTCGGCTGCCGAGATTGTTGACCAGATTGTTCAAGCTAACCGAGTTATTGCCGCTGGTGAGCTCGGGGGCCTAAAAAAGGGTGAGAAGCCCCACGAAGATGAGCGTGTGAACAACATTGTGTTCATGGGCATGGGCGAGCCTCTAGCGAACTACAACAAACTCATGTCGGCCGTTCGCACAATGGTTGAACCGCAGCCTAACGGCCTCGGAATGTCAGCCCGGCACATCACGGTCTCGACTGTTGGTCTGGTGCCGGCGATTCTAAAACTTGCCGAAGAAGACCTGCAGCTCACTTTTGCGCTTTCGCTGCATGCGCCCGACGACCAGCTGCGCGACGAGCTGATTCCGGTGAACTCGCGTTGGAAAGTCGATGAAGCGCTCGATGCCGCCCGAAACTACTTTGACAAAACCGGCAGGCGAGTGTCGATTGAATACGCGCTGATTAAAGACATGAACGACCACGCTTGGCGCGCTGACCTGCTCGCCGAAAAACTAAATGCGCGAGGCCGAGGTTGGGTTCACGTGAACCCGATTCCGCTCAACCCAACACCTGGCTCAATATGGACCGCCTCTGAACCATCGGTGACTCGCGAGTTCATCAACCGCCTTGAAGCCGGCGGAATTCCAACGACCCTGCGCGATACTCGCGGCAAAGAGATTGACGGAGCCTGCGGTCAACTAGCTGCCGCCGACTAGCTGTGATTACTTGGGCTGAGCCCAAATCTCAAGTTGAATGCCATCTGGGTCGCGAAGGTAGGCCCAGCGAGAACCGGCAAGGTCACCGTCGGTGAGTGTGATCGGTGGTGCATTAAAAACAGCGCCGCGCTCAATAAGCGTTGCATAGGCCGAATCCATGTCATCAATTTGGAAGCAAATGTGTGTAGCGCCCACATCGCCATTCTTGAGGTCGAAGTCTTTGCCTTCGGGGTGAATGTATTGCAAGAACTCGATTCGAGTTGAGCCGATTTGAATCATTGCAAATGAGAGCTCAGTTTCTTCAACCTGAACTGCGCGCGAGAGCTCGTCGCCGTGACCATGGTTGGTAGGCCCAGGCTCGAAGCCAAACATGTTTTTATACCAGTCAAATGAGCGCTTAATGTCTCGCACCGTGATGCCAACATGGTGAACGCCTTCAACAGGCCGAACTTGAGGGCGGTTCATTCTCGATCTCGAACCTTGGAATGTATGACACCCTCGAGTTTGCTGCAATCATCAACCCACCGCAGTCGGGAATCTTGGCTGTTGGAGCTGCAAAAGATCAAGTGGTTGTAGTTGATGGCGAAATGCGAGTTGCAAAGGTGATGCGCGTGACGCTCTCAGCTGACCATCGAGCGGTCGATGGTGCTCTAGCTGCTCAATGGTTGGCTGCGTTTGTTAAGCGAATCGAGAACCCTGTGACCTCGCTGATTTAGCGGCTGAAAAAGATATGCGAAATTAGATACGAATACTTCGAACCAGAATCGAGCAAAACCATGAACTCAAGTCGCGAATCTGAACTGTTGGCAAAGGTGCCAACCCAGCTATATATCAATGGTGAGTGGGTCGATGGCTCGAGCGGCCACACAATCGACGTTCTTGACCCTGCCACCGGTGAGGTGCTTGCAAAGATTGCTGACGCGAGTGTTGAAGACGGCAAAGCAGCGATGGATGCCGCCGCAGCCGTGCAAGAGGAATGGGCAAAGACTCCTGCTCGCGTGCGCGGTGAGTTGCTTCGCAAAGCTTTTGAGCGCGTGCAAGAGCTCAAAGACGACTTTGCTCTGCTCATGACTCTTGAAATGGGCAAGCCACTCGCTGAAGCTGTTGGCGAAGTCAACTATGGCAGCGAGTTTTTGCGTTGGTTTAGCGAAGAGGCTGTGCGCATCACTGGTCGTTACGGCTCTAACCCTGAGGGCACTGGCCGCGCAATCGTTTCTTATGCACCGGTTGGCCCCTGCTACCTGATTACCCCTTGGAACTTTCCGTTGGCTATGGCCACTCGCAAGATTGCGCCGGCCATCGCAGCTGGTTGCACCATGGTCATCAAGCCAGCAACTTTGACCCCGCTGACCACCCTTTATTTCGTGAAGATTCTTGAAGAGGTTGGCGTGCCTAAGGGCGTTGTGAACGTGATCACCACGAGCAAGTCATCGGCGGTTTCGGCACCGATTATTGCTGACAAGCGCCTGCGCAAGCTTTCGTTCACCGGTTCAACTTCGGTGGGCATCTCGCTTATGAAGCAGGCTGCCGACAACGTTTTGCGCACCTCGATGGAGCTCGGCGGCAACGCCCCGTTCGTCGTGTTTGAAGATGCTGACCTCGAAAAGGCTGTTGAGGGCGCACTTGCCGCTAAGTTCAGAAACATCGGCCAGGCCTGCACCGCAGCTAACCGTTTCATTGTTCACGCCGATGTAGCTGAGGCTTTTGCAGCCAAGGTCACCGCTCGCGTTGCCGCTATGAAGATTGGCCGCGGCACCGAAGACGGCGTAACCATTGGCCCGCTGATTGATTTGGCAGCTGTCAATAAAGCTAAGTCGCTCGTTGCCGACGCTGTTAGTCGTGGCGCAAAAGTCACCACTGGTGGTAACGAAATCGAAGGCCCTGGCACCTTCTTTGAGCCGACTGTCGTAACCAACGTGCAGCCTGGCAGTGAGATTTTGACCGAAGAAATCTTCGGACCTGTGCTTTCGATTGTCACTTTTG
>CAISOV010000116.1 GCA_903887175.1 uncultured Micrococcales bacterium | reverse complement strand
TTTTTTTACGGATTCTCGCCAGTGGCGCTTACAGGTCTAGCGAAACGCGTTTGATGCGCGAGGTGAAACCAGATTCGATGGTCACGCGTGATTTCGACACGCCAAAGTGAGTCGCAAGCAGTGCGATTAGCCCCTCGTTGGCTGCGCCATTCGTCGCCCGTTCTTTCACAAACACGGTGAGGGTGCCATCGCCGCTAACGACAATGAGCGGCCCTTTTTTAGAACCTGGTTTGACCATGACGGTGATGCGCACAAAACAAACTTAGACTCTATTTATGAGCAAAACCTACCGAGGCTACACACTTGAACAAGTTGCTGGCGTCATCGACCACTCGATTTTGAAGCCAGACTTCACCTCACGCGACATCGAAGAGGCTTGCGCGTTGGCCCTTAAGTATGGTTGCGCCACGGTATGCATTCGGCCCACTGACATTGAGTTGGCTGCTCGTTTGCTAGCTGGCAGCAAGGTTGGCGTGGCAACAGTAATCGGTTTTCCGCACGGAACATCGACCACGGCAACAAAAGTTTTTGAGTCAATTGACGCGATTCGTCGCGGCGCAACGGAACTCGACATGGTCATCAACATCAGCAGGGCAGTTGAGGGTGATTGGGCGTTCGTTGAGTCAGACATTCGTGCCGTGGTTGAAGCAGCTAAAGGCGAGCTGCCCGCTGCAAGCATCAAGGTTATTTTTGAGACTGCGTATTTCAATGCTGAACAGATTGTGCGACTGTGTGAAATCACCGAGAGTGCCGGCGCTGACTATGTCAAGACGTCGACTGGTTTCGCTTCAGCAGGTGCCACGCTTGAAAACATCAAACTCATGAAAGCAACGGTAGGTGACCGGCTAAAGGTTAAATCTTCGGGTGGCGTTCGCACCCTTGATCAGTTGATTGATTACATCGATGCTGGCGTCTCACGCTCAGGTTGCTCGGCGACTGAAGCTGTTCTAAACGAGTTTGCTGACAAGGCAAGATAGCAGCAAAAAAATGTCGTCAATCAAGTTTCCTTCGCTATATCTTTCTCACGGGGCGCCCATGTTGCTCGATGATGCCCTTTGGGTCAGCCAACTTGAAAACTGGGCGAAAGATTTGCCCACACCCAAGGGAATTCTTATTGTCTCGGCTCACTGGGAATCAGCGCCGGTGTCAATTTCTGCGACTGCTGCCAATACTCCGCTGATTTATGACTTCGGTGGGTTCGCCCAAAAGTTTTATGAGATGACTTACAACACTCCCGATGCCAGCTGGCTGGGCGACATGGTTGCCAAGTTGATGCCTGATAACGAGCCAGTGCATGAGCATAAAACTCGTGGACTCGATCACGGCGCTTGGGTTCCTTTGAAGGTTATGTACCCCGACGCTGACGTTCCTGTGGTGCAAATGTCTATGCCAACTCATGACCCGGTTCGCCTCATAGAACTCGGTCGTCGCTTGAAACCGCTTCGTGATGAAGGAATTCTTATTATTGGGTCAGGCTTCATGACTCACGGTCTGCCATATTTGCGTGACTGGTCACCGACTGCTGCTGCTCCTGGCTGGTCTAAAGACTTTGATCTTTGGGCCGCCGAGGCACTTAGCGCGGGTGATGTCGATTCGCTCGTCAACTATCGGCAGGTGGCACCTGGTTTGCCATATGCTCACCCGACCGTCGAGCACTTCACCCCGTTGTTCATCACGATGGGCGCAGCGTCGGCCGCAGATGCCCCCGTCAAGACTGCAATCGACGGGTATTTCATGGGTCTAGCTAAACGCTCGATTGAGGTCGCTTAGTTAGATTTATAAGCAAGATTTCAGAAGGCGCTGAACTCCGGTTGCATGCTCGGGCTGGGGCTTGCAGTCATCTGATTTAGTTTTTCGACTGGTGCGTTTTTGCGCGCTTGAACCCAGCTGGCATAAAGCTCGCGAACATCCCAGGCATTTTCGGCCATCAGTGAAACGCCGTTCACTCCGGTGCGGCGGGTTTTGCCGGCGATCACAAGCAATCGCGTGTTGAACAGAATGTGACTGCAGCGCGATTGAGCTTCGTCAAAGAAAGTCGAGTCGCTGCAACCCGTGCCGTCGTCGAGGGTGACGAACACCACACGTTTGCCCGAACGCATTGGGGGAGTTTGGGTCGCTACTCGAACACCAGCAACTAAAACCGACGACTTGCTGCGAAGGCCCACCAAGTCGCTGGCGTTGACGACACCAAGGTCATCGAGCATTTCGCGATACTGCTCCATTTGGTGTGCGGTTACATCCATCTTCAAAGTTCGTAGTTCTGCTTGAACCTTTTCGGCTTGGGTCGGCTCTGGGTTGCCGACCGGCAGTTGGTCAAGCATTGCAAAGTCGAGCATGTTTTGCAGATCGGTGTCGGTTGCACGCTTTTTCGCCGCGTTAATTTGTTTGACTCGTGCCACGATGTCGCCCCGCGTGTGCACGTTGCCCACGGCAAGGCTGTCAAGAGCCCCAACTTCGGCAAGCAATTCGAAACTTCGGCGGCTCGGTCTGGCTCGTTCATAAAAATCGAGCAGGTCGCTAAACGGTTGCTGTTTTACGATGCGTTTGACTTCGGCTTCGCTCATGCCATAAAACTGGTCGAAGGCCATGCGCACGCCGATGTTGGTTTCATCGGGCAGGGTGGTGACGCGTTCGATTTTCTCAACGACAAACTCATGAGTTGACCGATTCACATCGAGTGGCAAAATCTTGACACCAAGACGTCGAGCTTCAGCCAGCAATAGGCGTCGAGGATACATGCCAGGGTCGTGAGTAAAAATGCCTGCCATGAACTCGGTGGGGTAGTGGGTCTTGAGCCAGGCGCTCTGATAGGTGGGCATTGCAAAGGCTGCGCCGTGGGCTTTGCAAAACCCAAAGCTGCTGAACGATTCGATGGTTGCCCAAACGGCTTCGACGACAGTGGTTGAATAGCCGCGAGCCAAACTGGCGGTGCGAAAGAACTCTTCGATTTGAGGTTTGAGGCGAGGGTTTTCGAGCGACCTGCGCATTTCGTCGGCGCGCGCCAGGGTGCATCCGGTCATTTTGTTGAAGATTCGCAGAACATGTTCATGAAAGATGACCACGCCAAAGGTCTCGCGCAGAATCGGCTCTAGGTCGGGGTGCAGATATTTAGCTTTGGCAAAGCCATGACGCCCATCAAGATATGGGGCAATCATGTTGCCTTTCATCGGCCCTGGTCGAAATAGTGATATTTGAATGGTGAGGTCGTTGAACTTAGTTGGCTGATGTTTGCCGGTGAGTTCGCGTTGGCCTGGGCTTTCGATTTGAAAAATACCCAACGTGTTTGTGGTGTTGATGGCTTTGAAAGTTTCGGCATCGGCGAGGTCGATGGCTTCGAGGTCTAGTTTTTTATTGTGGATTCGTTCAATCTCACGAACCGCATATGCCATAGTGCTCTGCATGCGAACGCCTAGAACATCGAGCTTCAGAAACCCCATTGGGTCCATGTCGTCTTTGTCGAACTGACTCATCGCAAGCCCCATGCCACTTGGTTCGGTTGGCGTCAGATTTAGCAGGTTGGCGTCGCCTAAAATAACCCCGCACGGATGCATCGAAATATAGCGAGGCAACCTGTCGAGTCGCTCGGTGATGTCGACTAGCAGATTCATGCGCCGATCTTGTTCGATTGCTTCGGCGATTTTAGCTAGTTCAGGTTTGGCTCCGAGGGCACTGCGAAAACTTCGTGCACTAAATCGCCAAACGTTCTTAGCGATGTCGTCGATTTGTTCTTCTTCGAAGCCAAGTGCCATGCCAGAGTCACGCACTGCTCCGCGCCCCCGATAGGTTGATTGCATCGAAAGCAATGTCACGCGGTTTGAGCCATAACGTTTGAAAATCGCTCGATATATTTCGTGCCTTCTGGCTGACTCGACGTCGATGTCGATATCGGGCAATGTGGATCGTTCGGTGCTCAAGAAGCGCTCAAACAGTAGGTCGTTTTCGATTGGGTCAACCGAACTAATGCCGAGCAGATAGTTGATAAGCGAACCTGCGCCAGAGCCTCTA
Source organism: uncultured Micrococcales bacterium (assembly GCA_903887175.1). Taxonomy (GTDB): domain Bacteria; phylum Actinomycetota; class Actinomycetes; order Actinomycetales; family Microbacteriaceae; genus Rhodoluna. The sequence continues at coordinate 7,738 of CAISOV010000116.1, read as the reverse complement.
GCCTGTGAGCGCACTTTCATGTCGCGAATCATTTGGGCAACGTCGGCTACGGTCAAAAAATAGGTTGAGAAGCCCAGCTCGCCTATGGTGATGAGTTCTTTTGATGCGCGATGCTTTGCTTCGAGCTGACGCTTTGCGTTTGCGTCGCCGTAACGCCACTCAAGGCCGTCTTGCATCTTTTGCGATAAGAGTTCGAACGGGTTGCCTTCGATGCCCAGGGCGCTCTTTTCTGGCGTTTTTGGCCTACCCCAACCGCAGTCGCTGGGCGGGTCGAGTGTGCAAACATCGGCGAGCTTGCGGGTGGTCTGCAAGAGGGCTCTGGCTCGGCTGCTATCGCCGGTGATCTCGATTGCTAGCTCGGCCATCAGGTCGGTCGGCTTGAGCCAAGCTTGAGCGTTGGGTTGTGGCTCGAAAGCGCCAAGCGGCTCAAGAAAGCGAGCCGAATCAAGCACATCTGCTGTGATGGCATCATCGGGCGTGAGGTATCTCACCGCGTTGGTGATTACCGTTGCGGCACCAACGCTGTCGGCCAATTGAACTAATCGACTGGCAAGCGTGGTCGACCCGCGTTTGCCCGGTTCAGTCAGGTGATTCACGATTTCGACGCCAAAAATGCCCGGCAATGCCAACGAGCTAACCCATTGACCAAGCAGACTTGATGCCAAGTTCTTGTTGCCAGCCTCGGCCGCGCGTGCGAAGTCGCTGTCGGCGCCAACTAGCACGGTGCAGTGCGGGCTTGCGTTCAGAGTTTCGGCGAGCTGAACGAGGGTGAGGCTGGGGCAGCTTTTGAGCCCAGATTTGCGGGTGCGTCGGTCACCAGCGGCGCTCATGCCGCTGTGAGCCATTGTCACTAGTTTGCACAGTGTTGCCCAGCCGAGGCCTTGGTTGCGGCCGTGGGCAAGAACCACGGCTCGACCTCGCGGCGCGAACTGTTCATCTGTCACCTCAAGATCGACGCCCACTATGGGCTTTAGCCCTAGCTGCAGGCAGGCTCCAATGTGTTTGACCGCACCATAGAGACCGTCGCGGTCGGTTATGGCTAGGTGTTCGAAACCCATGGCTTTTGCGGCCTCAGCGAGTAGCTCAGGCCGGGTTACCCCATAGTGGCCCGAATATGCCGATGCAACATGCAGGTGGCTGAATTGGCTAGTCAAAGATGCGCTCTAAACGCCAGGTGTGATTGTCATTGCTGTGTATCAGTTGAAACTGGGTTAGCGTCTGCAAGTTGCTGTCTTCGCTTGAGGCTATATCTAGCGCTGAAACAGGCATAGCTAGCACGCGCCACATTTCAACCTCGAGTGACCCGGCACCAATGCCTCGCTGCACCCTCGCCGATTCAACCCACCACTCTTTTCGGGCAAACCAGCGGGTAGGCCGTTGCCTCACCACATAACTCTGACCTCGCCAACTAAACCCAATAGGCTCAGTATTTTGGTTCACCAAAACCGAAATTGATTCATCGATTCTTCTCATCTTTAACCCCGTGCTAGTTCTTATTATCGAACATTTGTTCGAATAACTAGAGTGTATGAGGGGCCTACGACATTGCAAATTTTCAACGGTGTTTTGGGCGCAGCCGCTTCAACTAGAACTTGAAGGTTTGCAAAAACACCAAGCTCAGACTTCAGCTGAAACGAAAACTAAACCGAACGAATAAGCCCAGCGCTGTTTGAGCCAACCTTGCCCACCTCAGGGCCTACCTCATGAAACAAGGCTTCAGCCGCAATTTCATCGGCCACGGCGGCCACGGCGGCTAAAAGTTCTGGTGAAGCATCTGTGCTCGGGTCGAGCCATTCATCTAAGGTATCTGGGCTTAGCAAAACCGGGTTGCGATCGTGAATGTGAGCCAGCTCTGGCGCAGCTTCTTTAGTCACAATAGATGCCGATAGCAGCCAGCGTGAAGGGTCGCCCGCTGCTTTGCTCGGGTCTGCCCACCAGTCATAAATGGCCGCAAAAGCAAACATTCCTTCTTCGCCGGCATTGACATAGATTGGCCGTTTCTCGCCTGAATCAGAAACCTGCCACTCAAAATAGCCAGAGGCTGGAATCAAACACCGCCGACGCAAAACTGAATCTTTAAATGAGGGCTTCTCAAAAAGGGTTTCGATGCGGGCATTGAACAAAGGCGCCATCTCGCCTGGGCCTTTGCTCCAGCGTGGCACTAAACCCCAACGGGCACTGTGAAACTCGCGACTTAAATCGCCAATTGGATTGCCGTGCTCGTCGCGTTCAAAGCCTCGGTCAAGCAGAATCGGAACACTCTGAGTGGGGGCCACGTTGTAGCTTGGCAAATCGAATTCACCCAGCACTTCATCCGATTCAAAAATCATTGCGATTTCACCAATGGTGCGTGCCACCACAAATCGACCACACATTGAAACACTCCGCTAAATAGAAAACTTTATTAGGTATGCCTTACCTTTGTTGTTTTCAGCCTACCTTCAGGAGTAGACAGAAGGTGAAAGCAAAACCGAAGCTTTCAGAAAGAGGCAAAGATGCCACACGCATCAGGGCTAATGACCGATCTTTCAGCACTCGATCTATCACGCTGGCAGTTTGGGTTAACCACCGTTTATCACTTCTTATTTGTTCCGCTCACCATCGGAATGGTGTTGCTGGTTGCCATTTTGCAGACCACCTGGGTTAGAACCAATAACGACAAATATCTAAAGCTCACAAAACTTTTTGGCAAGATTTTTTTGATTAACTTTGCCATGGGCGTCGTTACCGGCATCGTGCAAGAGTTTCAGTTCGGCATGAACTGGTCTGACTACTCTCGATTCGTTGGTGACGTTTTCGGTGCCCCACTTGCAATGGAAGGTCTGATTGCATTCTTCTTTGAAGCAACCTTCATAGGGCTTTGGATTTTTGGTTGGGATCGCCTTTCAAAAAAGGTTCACCTCGCTACTATTTGGGTCACCGTGTTCGGTGTGTGGGCTTCGGCCTATTTCATTCTTGCAGCGAACGCTTTCATGCAGAATCCGGTGGGCTTCTCAATCAATACTGAAAAGAACCGCGCTGAGCTAACCAATATTGGTTCAGTTTTGACCAATGTCGTTGCCTTGAACCAGTTTCCGCACACCATCGTCGCTTCGATAATGTTTGCCGGTGCTGTGATTGCTTCGATTTCGGCATATCACCTAAAGCGCGGTCAGCACGTTGGTGACATGCGAACTTCATTACGATTTGGCCTCTGGGCCTCACTCGTTGGTGGCGTTGGCACGGTTGTCACAGGTGACGGGCTCGGTCTTGCAATGGTTCAAACTCAACCAATGAAAATGGCTGCTGCCGAAGCACTTTACAACACAACAAAAAACGCTTCGTTCTCGATTTTCACATTGGGCACACCAGACGGTCACAGTGAACTTTTCTCGATTCGCATTCCTGACCTGCTTTCGTTCCTTTCGACTCACACGCTCAGCGGTCAAGTTGAGGGCATCAATGACCTTAATGCTCAGTACCAGACGCTTTATGGCCCAGGCGACTACAACCCGGTAATTTGGATCACCTACTGGGCTTTCAGATGGATGATTGGCCTCGGCATGCTTTCTGCTTTAGTTGCAGTTGTTGGCCTATGGCTCACCCGAAAGCAAGAGGCGAAATTGCCTAAATGGGCTTGGAACGTAGCTATTTGGAGTGCGCCACTGTCGCTCATTGCAATCTCAGTTGGCTGGTTGTTCACCGAAATGGGTCGTCAACCTTGGATCGTCTTCAAGCTAATGAAAACGGCCGATGCCGTATCACCGGGAATCAATGGCGTAGACGTTTTGATTTCGCTCATTGTGTTCACGCTGATCTATGGCGCTCTCGCCGTAGTCGAGTTCAAGTTGCTTCTCAACGCGGCTCAAACTGGCCCCGCTGAAATCAGTGCGGCAGATGAAGATGCCGATGCCGAGCAGCTAACCGTGGCTTACTAAGAAAGAAGAAGACTAAAAAATGAATTACGAAACTCTGCAAAACGTTTGGTTTTTAGTTGTCGGCTTTTTATTCATCGGATACTTTGTGCTCGATGGCTTCGACTTTGGCGTTGGAATGGCACTGCCGTTCTTAGGCAAAGATGACACCGACCGACGTGTTCTGATCAACACGATTGGCCCAGTATGGGATCTAAATGAAACCTGGGTAATCGTTGCGGGTGCTGCCCTGTTTGCCTCGTTCCCTGAATGGTATGCAACACTGTTCAGTGGTTTCTATTTACCATTGCTGTTGATTTTGGCAGCTTTGATTGCTCGCGGTGTTGCCTTTGAATACCGCAGCAAGAATACAAGTGTTACCTGGCGCAAGACATTCGACTGGATGATCGTTGTTGGATCAGCACTGCCTGCACTTCTCTGGGGCGTGGCATTTGCCAACATCGTTCAGGGCGTGCCAGTCGAACTTCGAAGCGTCTCGCACAGCGTCAATGTGAGCGGAACCTTGCAGACATTGACAAGCCAAGATCACATCTACACCGGCACACTGTTCACGTTGTTGAACCCTTATGGTTTGCTCGGCGGTTTGGTTACTCTCACACTATTTTTCACTCACGGTCTAATTTTCATCAGTTTGAAAACCGACGGTGACATTAAGTTGCGAGCGAGAGCTTTAGCGACCCGAGTTGGCATCATCGCAACCGCTTTGGCTGCCGCGTTTTTGCTCTGGACCCTAATTGCCCACGCAAGTGGCCAGCTATTCGTCTTCGGTCTGATCTTGAGCCTGATAGCGGCGGTTAGTTTGATTGCTGCACTCTGGTTCAATCACATTGGGCGTGAAGGGGTTTCGTTTGCTCTTATGGTTTTGACAATTGTGACAGCTGTGGGCAGTCTCTTTGCAGCCTTGTTCCCAAACGTTTTGCCTTCAACGCTAGATGTGAATGCGAGCCTCACGATTGCTAATGCGTCTTCAACCGAAGGCACTTTAACTCTGATGAGTTGGGTTGCTGTTGTCATGCTGCCACTGGTATTGCTCTATCAGGGCTGGACCTACTGGGTGTTCCGCAAACGCATCACCCGCGCAAACATTCCGGCAGGCGCACACTAAGCGCTCATCAGGCGTAAATTTGTTGGGCGTCACTTCGGTGGCGCCCAACTTCTTTTATGAGAGGCAAACATCAAACCATTAGACCCGCGTTTGTTGCGCGAAGCTAAAGCCGCTCGCTGGTTTATCGCCGCGGTGGTAGGTTTGGCGCTGGTCAACACCACTTCGACTATCGTTCTCAGCTGGAACTTAGCCTATTTTGTAAGCGAACTATTCATAGATCACCTGGCTGTTTCGGCTGTGCTTTTTCACCTTTGGTGGGTGCTCTCGTTCGGTTTGCTTCGTGCTGGTGGTTTTTGGCTAGGTGAAGTTTTAGCTGCTCGAGCGGCACTCGCAGCCAAAGCCGAGCTTCGCACCAAGTTGCTTCGCAAAGTTGTTGCTCTTGGTGGCAAATGGTTCACCAACTCGGGTCTTTCTCAGGCCAAACTAGGGCTATTGGCTACAGTCGGTCTCGATGCCCTCGATGTATATTTTGCAAAGTATTTGCCTCAACTGGTTTTTGCTGTTTTGGCAACCCCGGTGTTTTTAATCGTGATTTGGTCTCAAGATTTTTTGAGCGGTCTTGCAGTGATTGTTACTCTGCCGCTGATTCCACTTTTCATGATTTTTATCGGATGGGCCACCAGTGCTGTGCAAAGGCGCCAACTTGATTCAATGGTTCGTCTCGCAAACCACTTTGTCGAGTTGGTGCGTGGATTGACTACCTTGCGTGTTTTTGGGCGTGCTGAGGCTCAAACCGAGAGGTTAGCGGCATCTTCGCGAGCATATCGTCTGCGAACTATGAAATTACTCAGAGTGTCTTTTCTTTCAGGTTTTGCACTTGAGCTGATTGCGAGCCTCTCGGTCGCCCTCATTGCAGTATCGATTGGTTTGAGGCTGGTTGATGGGTCAATCGCACTTGGCACGGGTCTTTTTATTTTGCTTCTGGCGCCTGAAACGTTTTTGCCATTGCGCATGGTCGGGGCAAACTTTCACGCGGCTTCAGAGGGCATAGCTGCCGCTGAGGCGGTTTTCGAAGTGCTCGAAAGCGAGCTGGCGCCTTCAACAACCGAAGAGATCAAAGTTGATTTGTTTTTGACCGACATCAAACCTGGCACGTTCAATGTGATTACTGGCCGCAGCGGCTCAGGCAAGTCAACTTTGTTTGCGCAATGGTTGCAGGCGCAACCAGAGCTTTGCGCCTGGCAGCCGCAAAATGCAACGCTGTGGGCTGGCACAGTGAACGAAAATGTTGTTGGCTTCAGCAAACTAGATTTGCCTTCTTTGCAACGGGCATTACAAGCCGCAGCGATATCTGAAACTGGTTTCAACGGCGATACTCAAGTAGGCGATCAAGGCGTGCAGCTATCTGGCGGGCAGCGCCAAAGGGTTGCCTTAGCCAGAGCTTTATATCGAGCTATTACCACTGTGTCAGTTGGTTACATCTTGCTAGATGAAGGCACGTCGGCTTTGAACCCAAAAATCACCGAAGCGGTCATAAAAAACCTTAAGTCTCTAGCTGACGAAGGCTATGCCATCGCGGCAATTAGCCATCAAAAGCAAGTCATTGATGCGGCCGACGAGGTGCATCGTGTCTAAATCATACGGGCTGAGTGACATTTCGAGACTCGTGCGCCTCGGTTTGCCAAGATCAAAATCTTTCAAGCTTGGTTTGCTAGTGGCAGCCCTGCAAAGCATTAGCGCTGTAGCGCTGCTGGCGACTTCAGCGTGGTTAATCTCGCGTGCTGCTGAGATGCCGCCGGTGCTCTTTTTGCAACTGGCAGTGGTCGGCGTTCGCGGGTTTGCATTAGGTCGAGCTTTTTTTAGGTACGTTGAGCGTCTCTTGCTTCACGACGCAGCTTTTAGACAGCTCGAGCAGCTTAGACCTCGTGTCTTTTCAGCACTTATTCCGCTCGCACCAGCAGGCTTTGGCTCATTGAAATCAGGCGAGTTGCTAGGGCGCATCACGAGCGATGTTGATGAGCTACAGTTTTTGCCTTTGCGCATTGTTTCACCGCTCATTCAATCAGTGGCCGTGACAGTTCTCAGCATCGTAGGTTTAGCATTTCTAGCTCCAAACGCCTCTTGGGTTGTGGCTGCAACGGCCTTGCTCGCGTTCTTCGTGGCGTTGCCACTGGCCGGCTGGGCGGCTCGCAAGACCGACACAGACACAGCAGGGCAGCGATCAGATTTAAGCAGTGAAATCTTGAAACTATTTGAATCGCTCGACGAATTTAGAGCTTTTTCTTGGGCATCGCCGCAACTTGAACGCATTTCAAGAGCAGAACAAAAACTAGCAACGTCAGCAAAATCGAGCGCCTGGTCGCAAGGCGTCGGTCAAGCAAGTTTTGGGGCGCTTTCAATGTTTGCAACCGTGGGTAGTGCATTTTTTGCAGCTCAGGCTTTTGCTAATGGGCAACTTCAAGGTGTTTGGATCGCGGTCGTCACGCTTCTGCCGCTTGCCATTTTTGACGTTTTGCAGGGCGTTCACCCAGTTGCCTCAGCGTGGCAAAGATACATCGTTTCAGCAAAGCGTGTAGCCGAAGTTTTAGACTCGCCGTTGCCAGCATTTCTGCGCGAGGCAACACCTTCGAAAACAGTCGGCCTGAATGGGTATGCACCTTTCAAAAGTCTTGAACTTAAATCGGCGAGCATCTCTTATGGTCAGAATCAACTGGCAGTTAAAAACTTCAACCTCACACTTAAAAGCGGCGAGGTTATTGCCCTGACCGGAGCCAGCGGG
>CAISOV010000115.1 GCA_903887175.1 uncultured Micrococcales bacterium | reverse complement strand
CACGCCTTGCGGCGCTGGAACCTAAATCCAGTGCGTCTGCCAATTTCGCCACTCACGCATGCCTCAATAGTTTAGCGGATGTTTGCCTGTGGATAAGTCAAAGTGCTGAATTTTGTTTTGTGACAGATTTTGTGCACAAGCTTTTGCCTGATGCGGGGCTTGGCGGGTCGTTAGGAGGGTGCCTTGAGTGATGTGACTTTGCAAACCACGCTTGAGAGCGTGATTGATGAAGTTATCGAGCGCCAGTTGAGCGCTGGCATCGAAACGCAATCAAACTTTGAGGCGAATCTGCGCGGCGAAGCGGCTGCGCGACTCGTCGGTTTTGGGGTGCTTCAGGCGTTTCTTGATGATTCTGAGGTTGAAGAGATTTGGGTCAACCGCCCCAACGAAGTTTTTATAGCAACAGCCACCGGTCATCGTCGAATTGAACTAGAGCTAAGCGCTGACGCACTTGTAGCAATCATTGAGAAAATGCTTCGCACCAGTGGCCGAAGGCTTGACCGTTCGACCCCATTTGTCGACGCTTCTTTGCCTGACGGGTCAAGATTGCACGTGATTATTCCTAGCCTCACAAAAGCTCACTGGTCGGTAAATATTCGCAAGTTTGGGGGCAAAATATTGAAGCTAGATGACCTGCGACTCTCAGGCAGTATGACCGAAGCGCAACATCAAGTCTTGAAACGTGCCATGTTCGAGGGCAAAAATGTTTTAGTCTCTGGTGCCACGCAGGCTGGCAAAACAACTTTGCTCTGCGCGCTGTTGGCTGAGTTGACTCTGCCTGAATTCGCAGATCAGGAACGCCTTGTTTCAGTCGAAGAAACTTTTGAGATTCGCACTGAACTTCGCGACTGGGTCGCGTTGCAGGCTCGGCAGGCGAATCTTGAGGGTATCGGTGAGGTGAACTTGCGCCGCTTGATTGTTGAGGCTTTGCGCATGCGGCCGACTCGGCTAGTTGTTGGTGAGGTGAGGCAGGCCGAAGCGCTTGATCTGCTGATTGCGCTGAACTCGGGTTTGCCGGGCTTGTGCACCATCCACGCAAATTCGGCTGAAGATGCTGTGCAAAAACTCGCTACTTTGCCGCTGTTGGCAGGGGCAAACATCTCGCGCGAATTTGTCGTGCCAACAGTAGCCTCTTGCATTGACTTTGTCGTGCACTGCGCGCAAGTGGCACCGGCGGTGCGCAAGGTTGTCGAAGTTCGCACCATCAGCCTTGACCAGGCCACCGGCAGGCTGGTGAGCGCACATGTTTGCTAAAGCACAAGGGTGGCTCAGAAGCACATTAGAGGGTGCAGGGCTGTCGAGGTGGGGCGTCGCAGGTCTTTTGCTGCGAGTGGGCGCAGTTTCGATGGCGCTCGGAACTTGGTCTTTTTTAGTCAGCCGAATCGTTGCGCTAGCCGCATGCTTAGCGATATTAGGCTCGGCACTTTTAATCGAACTGCTACACGGTCGGGCTGAATCAAGGCGTCGTGAAGTTGCAAAGTCGTGGCCCGAAGTGCTCGATTCTTTAGCCTCGGCAGAGGTAGCGGGAATAGGTCTGATAGAGGCGTTCGGCGACCTCGCCGAGCATGCGCCACTCAATCTGAGATCAGAATTTGTTCGGGCCAACGCCAAACTCGTGGCTGGCTACAGCTTTGACGCCACGGTTACCGAGCTCAAAAGCGAGTTCGGCGAACCGCATGCCGATCGCCTAGTTGAGCTGCTTCGCACTGTAAACGAAATCGGAGCAACTAACTATCACAGCCTGTTACGAGACCAGGCTAAAAGTTTGCGCGCAGATATTGCGCTCTGGGGTTTAATCGAAACCAAACAGGCCTGGGTGTTAGGCACTGCCAAGTTGGCAATTGCGGCACCATGGCTGATTGTTGCTCTGCTGGCTTCTCGGCCTGAAAACGCGACCGTTTATAACTCTGCGGGTGGCTCAAGCCTTTTGCTAATCGGTTTGGTGATTTCAGCCTTCGCGTATTACCTGATTCACCTGCTAGGTGCTTTGCCAGGCCCGAAAAGAGTATTTCAATGAGCCGAATCGCTATCTCAATCATCTTTTTGGCAAGCCTTGCCATCGGCTTTGCATTCTGGATGCTCTTTGATCGCTTTTATGTCAGACAACAGAACGCTTTGCTGTCGAGGTTTGATAAAACCGACGCTATCGAGGCAGCTGTGATTGTCGACAACGGCGGCAGAATCGCTCACTTCAAGCGTCGAACCATGCTGATTCTGACATCGTGGTTCGGAGGTCAAAACCTCTCTAAATCACAGAGGGTTCAGTTGTTTGAGCTGCCCGATCTCATAGACCTTCTGGCAGTGGCCCTAAGCTCAGGCGAGAATCTGCTCGCCGCGCTAACTCGGGTGGCCTCAAAAGCCAGTGGGGTGGTTGCGCATGACCTTCATCGCGTTTTGCTCGGCGTGCAATTAGGAGGGCAACTGCCTCTTGAACTTAACGCCTGGAGCCAACGTGCCAATTCTCGACAGGTTTCAGAGCTTTGTAACAAGTTGCAACTTGCTTTGCAGCGAGGCACACCACTTGCAGAAATGCTTGCCGACCAAGCAACCGCGCTGCGAGCCGAAGTTCACCAGGCTCTAACTAAAAAGGCCGGGCAAAACGAAACGCGCATGCTTGTTCCGATGATCTTCTTGATACTGCCGGTCACAGTGATGTTTGCCGTTTATCCCAGTCTGCAAGTGCTGGCCCTCACGGGCTAAAAGTCACGTTAATCAAATATTTGCCCATTCAATCAAAGAAAACCGAACCCAGAAGAAATGAGAAAGCCATGAACATCAAACCATTCAACGACCTTCACGCGATTGAAGACTCAACAAGCGACGAAGCTTTAGCGGCCGCAAAAGAATTCTTTCAAAAGCGACTCAAAAGCGAGCGCGGTGATGTTCCCGGATGGGTGCTAATCACCTTAATGACTGCAGGTCTAGTAGTCATGATGTGGGGTCTGGCCGGCCCAGCGTTGCAGAGCGTATTCGACGCTGCCATGAATAAGGTCGCTGCTTTCTAAATGAAACTCAGCAACGAGCCAAACTTGCGGCAAAACGAAAAAGGCTCGGCAGTTGTCGATTTTGTATTCGTTAGTTTTGGCTTATTGGCTACCTTTGCTTCAGTCATGGCCATTATCACCAACCTCTATTTGCGCACAGTGATGACCAGCGCAGCCACCGATGCAGCCCGACTTATGGCACGTGCCGATATCAGTTCGGGCTGCGAAGGGCCCTCAAAATACAGCGAACTCATCAATCTCGATGCTCGTCAAAAAGTTGAGTCGTTCGTTGGCTCAACACTCGTCACAACAGTCTCGTCACGCACCCAACAAGACCACAAATACTGTGCGGCCGAGGTAACCATCGCAACCAGTTTGCCGGGCCTGCCACTCATGCCCAGCATCACCCACTTCGAAGCCTCTGCTCATGCCACGCTTGAACTTCAATAGCGAAACCGGCTCAGCAGCGATTGAGCTGATTGGCTTCAGCCTTTTGCTTATGCTGCCAATCATGTGGTTTTCAATAGACCTGGTCGGGCGCCAAAACGACCAGTTCGCTGCCAACTCTATCGCCGAGCATGGTCTGCGAGCTTGGGTGCTGGCCGACAAGCCAGATAGCCCGAACTTCGAGCTGGCGATTGCACAAATTGCCCGCGACTTTCGCGAAAGCGCCAGTTCAGTCACCTGGCGAATAGATTGCGGTGGCGTCGATCCATGCCTGCCAAAAGGTCAGGTGGTTCGGCTTCACATTGAGGTCAAGCAGGCGAGCGCACTTGCGGCGATGAGGTGGGCAAAGTGAAACAAAGGTTCAAGGCGACTTGTATCGATGAGGCCGGCACAATCGCCCCACTTGCGATTGGGTTGGCGAGCATCATGCTCGCCACAACGTTCACATTTGTGAACGTTGGTTCGCTGCTGCTGTTTCAGCAGCGCGAAACCCAACAGGCTGAAGCCTTGGCGCTGGCAGTTGATGAAACAGTAGAACCAGAAACGTTAGCTATATCGGTGAACGAAAACTCACCATTGATTAGGCAGGCGCAAAAGTTTGCCCTCGAGGCAGGCATCGGCGATTTTGAAGTGATCACAACTGATGGAAAAACTGTTTTTGCCAAAGTTTGTGGCAGTTTTCATGCACCTATACAAGTGCCGCTACTGGCTGCTATCGTCGGGCGAAATGTTTGCGCAACAGCAAAAGCCAGGCGAAGCTAGTCACCGCGGTTAGAAGTGTTTAGGCGCAACCGCAGGCCCGGTTTTGGGCAAATAACGAATCATGAGAAGTGCGCCGAGTACGCTCAGCCCTGACATTGTAAAGAAAGCAAAACTTAGGCTCAGCAGCACCGTCAGCAACGAGATGAGTTGGGGGGCCGCAGCATTGCCCATGTCGTTAAGAAGTCGAAAAGAGGCCAAAAACTCGTTGCGCTTTGTTGGGGGAGCCAAGTCAGCGCCCAAGACCATCACAACGCCACTGCCGAGAGCATTAGCCAACGACATCAGCAGTGCAACGGTTAAGAAAGTTGGGTCGTCGAAGCTAAAAGGCAAAAACGCAAAAGTGATTGCCAAGCCCACCAAAGTGGGAATAGCGACGGCACGGCGACCAAAACGATCCATAACTTGCCCGCTCGAATAAAACAGAGCAAAATCTAAGCCACCAGCCAACGCAATGTAGAGCGAAGCGTGCGAAGGCGATAAGCCGATTGCCAAGGCCCAAAGTGGCAAACCAAGACCACGAGCGGTGCGAATCATATTTAGCAGTGCGGCAGCAACGCCAAGTGTTAGAAGTGACTTGTGCTCTTGCTTTGCAACCGATAAGACTGCACGAATTTTCAACGGAGCCGATTCGGTTCCGTGATCAGCTGGCGTCGCGACCCATAAAAAGATGCCCGCGATGGCACAAAAAACAGCGCCCACCCAAAAAACCTGTTGAGCGCCATAAACCTCGGCAACCCATGCGCCTGCTAGAGGGCCCAAAAATGCTCCACCACGAAAGGTGCCGCCGAGCATCGAAAGCGCTCGTGCTCGGTGCGACAAGGGAACCATCTCGGCCATGTAGCCGTGCCGAGCTAACCCGAAAATCGACGCCATCATGCCGGCAGCGAGCATCGCCAAGGCGAGCATCCAAAGCTGGGTTGAAATCGCAGCCATCATGATTGCCACCGTGGCGACTGACGACCCCAAAATCATTGCGCGACGCTCACCAAAACGGTGCACCACCGAGGCGGCCGGAATATCAAACAAAAGTGTGCCGAGCATGACCATGCCTGCAATCAAACCTGCCATTGGCAAATCAGCGCCAAGTTTTTCAGCAGTCGCCGGCAAAATTGGAAGCAAAGAGGCTTCACCCGAAGTGAACAGCAGCGAAGGCACAAAAATCGGTAGCACCACACTGCGAATCGAGAAGCTAGAGGGCGCAGAAGAAGTCACCACTCCATTATCAGGGCAGTTCGCGCCCAACTGCGCAGGCCTCGTCGCTCCTAAGCTCGATAAACTAGAAGTCAAATGGCTGAGCTTGATCTTTCACAACAAATTCGAGACCTTCGAACCACTCTTTCGAACGTGCGCGAAGTGCTCAACCCAGGCAAACTGCTGGGCGAAATCGATGAACTTAAAACTCGCGCAGCAGACCCAAATTTGTGGAACGACCAAGCAAACGCCCAGTCAGTGACCAGCGCGCTCTCTCAAAAGCAAAACGTGCTAGATCGCCTCAACGACACTATTGCCCGCGTTGATGACCTCGAAGTGCTCGTTGAAATGGCTAACGACGAGAACGAGGCAGAATCGCGCAATGCGACGCAAGCTGAAGCCAAAGTTGAGCTAGCAGAACTCACCAATAATGTGTCTGCGCTTGAAGTGCAAACGCTGCTAAACGGCGAATACGATTCGCGTGCGGCAGTAGTCACCATTCGCTCAGGTGCCGGTGGCGATGATGCCACCGACTTTGCAGAAATGCTAATGCGCATGTATCTTCGCTATGCCGAGAAGCACAAGCTGCCTACCGCTGTGCTTGACATCAGTTATGCCGAAGGCGCTGGAATCAAGTCGGCGACGTTTGAAATCGATGCGCCATTTGCTTTTGGAACCCTCTCGGTCGAGGCAGGCACTCACCGACTCGTGCGCATGAGCCCCTTTAACGCCGCCGGCAAACGCCAAACCTCGTTCGCTGCCGTTGAAGTAGTGCCACTTGTGGCAATGACAGAGGCGATTGATATTCCTGACGCCGATATTAGGGTGGATGTGTTTCGAAGCTCGGGCCCGGGCGGTCAATCTGTGAACACTACCGACTCTGCAGTGCGAATCACACACCTGCCAACGGGCACCGTTGTGAGTTGTCAAAATGAGAAGAGCCAGATTCAAAACAAAGCTGCCGCGATGCGGGTATTGCAATCGCGTCTGCTTGAAGTGCGTCGCCGCGAAGAAGAAGCCAAAAAGAAACAAATTGCGGGTGATGTTAAGGCCAGTTGGGGTGAACAGATGCGAAGCTATGTTTTAGCTCCCTACCAAATGGTCAAAGACCTTCGAACCGAATTCGAAGTGAACAACCCAAGCGCTGTTTTCGACGGCGACTTAGACGGTTTCATCAACGCCGGAATCCGCTGGCGCAAAACCTCAGAACTTGATTAGAGCCTTTTCAACACAGGGCCGAGCCTAACCAAGTTGGTGCACAACTGAACCTAGTCTTAAAGCACCATGATTCGCATCGAAAACGTTACTAAGAAATATCGAGGCACGGCACGCCCAGCCTTGAATCAGGTGACGCTCGAAATTGAAAAAGGCGAGTTTGTCTTTTTGGTCGGTGCATCGGGTTCGGGCAAATCAAGCCTAATCAGCCTCATTCTGCGCGAAGAAGTGCCCACCAAGGGTTTGGTGCACGTTCTGGGCGAAGACCTGGTTCGAATTCCAAGTCGTCGCGTTCCTTATTTTCGCCGCAAGCTAGGTGTAGTTTTTCAAGACTTTCGCCTGCTGCCGAACAAGACCGTCACCCAAAACATTGCCTTTAGCCTTGAAGTTATTGGTCGGTCTCGCGGCCTGATCGAAGCCGCTGTGCCAGACGTTTTGCGTTTAGTAGGCCTTGAAGGCAAAGGTGATCGTTACCCTAACGAACTTTCAGGTGGCGAGCGTCAGCGCGTTGCGTTAGCCCGAGCCATTGTCAACAAACCAGCGATTTTGCTCGCTGACGAACCAACCGGCAACCTCGACGGCGCAACCAGCGAGGGCATCATGTCGCTCATTGAGCGCATTAACTTAGCCGGCACAACGGTGGTCATGGCCACCCACGATAAAGCAATTGTTGACCGTTTCAAAAAACGCGTAGTCGAACTCAGCGGTGGCGAAATCATTCGCGATGAGCGCGGGGGATCATATCGTGCAGCCGAATCTGGTGGTGAGTCATGAGGCTAGGGTTCATTTTCGGTGAAATTGCTCAGGGACTAAAGCGCAACGTCTCAATGGTAATTTCTGTGATCTTGGTGACTTTTGTTTCGCTGACTTTTGTTGGCACCGCTGGGCTGCTGCAGTTGCAGATTGGTCAGATGAAGGGCTACTGGTATGACCGCGCCCAAATAGCTGTGTATCTTTGCACGGCCATTGATCCAGCTAGCTCATGCCCTCAAGGCGCCGCCGGCAACGACATTAAAAAAGCGGTGAAAGAGAAATTAGATTCTGCGACCATCAAAACCTATGTTGCGAGCTTTGAATTCGAAGACCACAAGCAGGCCTATAAGCATTTTCAAGAGCAATTCAAAGGTAATGCGGTCGCTAAATATGTAACACCAGAGCAGTTGCCAGAAACGTTTTGGGTAAAGCTCAAAAACCCGAACGACAGCCAAATCATTCTTGAAAGCCTAGGCGGCCAGGCTGGTGTTTTTGAAGTTCGCGATCAACGAAGCTATCTAGACCAAATCTTTTCAATTTTGAACGCAGCTAGCCTCGCTGCCGTTGGAATCGCTGCTTTGATGCTGTTTAGTGCCACGCTGCTGATCTCAACCACGATTCGCCTCTCGGCTTTCTCGAGGCGTCGCGAACTTGGCATTATGCGTTTGGTCGGTGCCAGCAATTTCTATATTCAACTGCCTTTCATTCTCGAAGGCATAGTTGCCGCCACCATCGGCAGTCTCTTGGCCGCTGGCGCAGTTGTTGCTGTGGTTCAATTCTTTGTTCAGGGGTACCTTGCCCAGCAGGTGTCATACATGAGCTTTATTGGGCTTGGTGATGCTTTCTTGATTGCGCCCGCGCTTGTGCTTGTTGGCATTCTGCTCGCGGCTGTGGCGTCAAGCAGCGCTATAAACCGCTACCTAAAGATCTAACAGCACTAGCCCAGCGCCTAGCATTCTTGATACACTTCAAGGCTGTTTGTTTATTTATTTCAGGAGTCAATCGTGCCTAGAGAACGTGGTCAAAAAGTGGTGGCCACCAATCGCAAAGCTCGGCATGACTTTCACGTAATCGATGTTTATGAAGCCGGCATGGTTTTGTCGGGCACCGAAGTGAAAGCATTGCGTCAGGGCCGTGCGTCACTCGTCGACGGTTACGCAACCATTGAGGGTGGCGAAGCCTGGCTCGAGAACGTGCACATTCCTGAGTATTACCAAGGCACCTGGAACAACCATTCAACCCGCCGCCGCCGCAAAATGCTTTTGAATCGCGATGAAATCAACAAACTTGCACGCGAAATCAAAGAATCTGGTCTAACAATCGTTCCGCTCTCGATCTATTTCAAAGATGGGCGAGCCAAAGTCGAAATCGCCCTAGCCCGAGGCAAGCGCGAGTATGACAAGCGTCAAACTCTGAAAGAGCAGCAAGACAAGCGCGAAGCAGACAGAGCGATGTCAACTAAAGGCAAAGACTGGTAAAAACCTGTGGCTTTGGCTGTCAGAGTGGCAATTGTCGCCGGCATGGCTTACTCTAAACAAGCAAAACTAAACATGGGGATGATCGGTTTCGACAGGGTATGTTTGTGCCTGAATGAAGCGGGTCGAGGATGCAATCTTGTCTCGTAAACGATGGTTGTAAAAAATAGGTGCAAATACAAACCGCGCCGACTTCGCCCTAGCTGCCTAGAGCAACTAGCCTGAAGTCCGTCAGCTCACAGTTGATTTCAATGTGAGGTCTGGCGTCATTTAGAAATCTTGCTAGTCGGTTACGTCTTAGGGCCGATTGGGACTTTCACTCAGACTGGGTTCGTTGAACAGGCCGCCTCGCGCTAGGTTCAGAACCGAGTAAAACGTTCGAGAGGCTACACCCGTAGAAGAGTCAGAATCCTTATTCTGGACGGGGGTTCAATTCCCCCCATCTCCACTACAGTGCACTGGCTGTAAAAAGCCGGGGCACCGACATCCCATGTAGGTGTTCTTTGACTAAGTCAAAAATGCCAGCGACTTGCCCCTGAGAAATCAGGGGTTTTTCGCTTTAAGCCAGTGCAATATCTATGAGACTGCTGCCTGCTTGAAGAGTTTTGGTTAAATAAAAAAAGAGGCTACTCGCAATGAATAGCCTCTTTTTTATTTAGAGCTGAGAGTTAGCTTGCAGTTTGGTAGCTCAAGACAATGGTTGCACGGCGGTACTTAGCGCCAACTTTTTTGTCTGTTTTTGCGTGCACAACGATCTTTGCCGACTTGAGCAGTGACTTTACATAAGCCTTGACTGCCTTTGCTCGACTAAGAGCCAACTTTGCATCGACCTTCTTGACTGGGCCCATTGTGAAACCAGTGATGTCAATCTTGGTGATACCTGCGTGAGCGCGAATGAATGCCTTGATGCTGGCCTTCATCTTTTTAGTCAACTTGGCACTGTTCGCGGCAAAGCCAGCGAAAGTTTTAGTGCTGCTTGATTTCTTGACTGAAGGCGCTACAACAGCTGCACACTTGCCGGTTGTGCTGGCCGCAAACGTGACGTTTACGGTGGCGGCATAGGCGTCGCTCCATGCAATGTTCTGAGACCCGCTGAACGTCGTGTCATAAAGACGCAAAGTTACAACGTGTGAGTCGCAGTCGCCGAATGCTGACCAAGGCAGAGCACTGTTGATGCCTGACACTGGGCCAGTCTCAACTAGCGCGCCGTCGCTGAACAAGCCATAAAGAGCCTGAGGGTCAGACGAGGTTGGCGTGAACGTAACTTCTTGGCCTTCTTTAATCGAAGATTTGTCAACCGAGATTGTCTTCGGGGTTGGCGCAGTGGCGCAGGCACCAGTTGTTCCTGCGTTGAAGGTCACGTCAACCGAGGCTGCATAGTCGTCGCTGAAAGAAACTGACTCTTCACCTGTGTAGTCACGGTTGTAGATTCGAATGGTCTGCACCTGTGAAGAGCAGTTACCAATGTATTCCCATGGCTCCGGAGTGCTGCCGAGGGACGCGAGTGGGCCAGTTGCCATTAGAACGCCATCAACGAAAACCGCGGTCAGGCTGCTTGAGTTGCCACCGGTTGTGTTGAAGGTGACAGCTTCGCCTTCGCTAATTGCTTCTTTGTCAGCACCGATTGTTACCGGCGGTGGAGTGCACTCGCCGGTGGTTCCAGCGTTGAAAGTCAATATCGCGTTTGCAGCATATGAGTCTTCATATGTGACAGTTTCTGAGCCTGTGTAGGTTGAGTCATACAGACGCAGCTCTACATCGTGCGAGTTGCAGTCGCCGTACGTTGACCACGAATAGGTGTTTTCGAAAGCATAAAGCGGGCCTTTTAGCGCCAAAGTGCCATCAACAAACACAGCATAAAGACTGTCTGACGGTGCGTTGGTAGTCGAAAAGGTTGCCGATTCACCTTCGCTGATTGAGCTCTTGTCTAATGTCGCGGTTTTTGACGGGGCAAAGTTCCAAAAGTTCACAATAAAAGTGGTCAGGTTTGGAACATCCCAAGTAGTGTTGTAACCACGAGCTTCTTTGAAGGTGTTAACCGGAATCACGATGGTGTAGGTAACGTCGGCGCTGGTTCCTACATAAGTGCCTGCGTCGTTGACGCCATCACTTGCTAGGTGGAAGCCACAGTTCTTGACCTCTACGGTCTTGGTGTATTGCTGATCGCCACCGAGGTAAACATCGAGGCTACCCTGGTATGACGAAGATGGGTCGGTGTCGACCCATGGAGCAACCTGAGGTGCTTGACAGTCGATAACGTAGTCAGGCGCACCTGTCGCCATTGCAGGCGCTGCCGCAACAAGCCCTGAGAATACAACTCCCAGAGCAACTGCGAAAGATAATACTTTTTTCATTACAAACTTTCTGTTTGAGTTAGAAACCCCCGCGCGCAGAAATTTTTGCTGATTGATACATTTTGGTCGCAGTTAGCGTGGGTAAGTTTTTTTGGATTTTGCATTTCACGCGACTCTTAATAGTATCTGAAGTTTTCATTTCATGATTGTCACCGCTTGCAAAACCTCAATTTGCTCGAAAACGTGAGCGTCGACCAGCAGCTTTGACTGTCGAAGGTGCAGGTGCGCTGATCAAGTGTCATGCCTTAGCATTTCAACATGAGCACTTTGGTTGGCCGCGATCAGACGGCACTTTTGGTTATAGACGTTCAAAACGATGTTGCTGCCGGCGCCTACAACTTGCCGAGCGTGCTGGCTAGCATCAACGTTGTCATTGACAAAGCACGTGAGGCCGGCGTGCCAGTCGTGTGGGTTCAGCACAGCGACGAAGAGATGCGAATCGGCACAGACGCTTGGCAGATCGTGCCTGAACTTTCGCCAGCGGCGGGGGAGTCTCTCGTGCGCAAAACCTTTAAGAGTTCGTTCGAAGCCACCGACCTTGAAAGCATTTTGTCAGGCTTGGGCGTGAGCCACGTTGTGGTCACGGGCATGCAGACCAACAACTGCATTCGCCACACCACGCATGCAGCTCTTGAAAGAGGCTATGACGTCACTCTAGTGACCGATGCGCACACAACAACCTCATATGAGTGGAGCGGTCACGAGGTGACTGCGAAAGAAGTTGTCGATGAGGCTAACGACAACTTTGGCGGCTATGAGCTGCCGGGTCGTGGTTCACGCACGGTGTCTGCCTCAAACCTAAGTTTCTAAGCACCGCTCACCGGCTTCGCAGAGCAAGTTCACTATTTTTGAAAAAAGGCTCTAGAGCACCTTTGCCGGGTTGCCAACGGCAGTTGCGCCGGCTGCAAGGTCGCGGGTTACGACAGAACCTGCACCCACGCGAGCACCTTCGTGAATCGTAATGTTGCCGATGACCGCGGCGCCGGCACCAATCACCACGTTGTTTTCAAGGGTTGGGTGTCGTTTGCCATGCTCACCAGTTTTAGAGCCTAAGGTGACGCCGTGATAAATCAGGCAGTCATCGCCAATAATGGCAGTCTCGCCAATCACTACGCCCATGCCGTGGTCAATTACCAGTCTGCGGCCTATTTGCGCAGCCGGGTGAATTTCAACTCCGGTGAGAGCGCGGCCGCCGTAAGCCCACATTCTTGAAAGGGTTTTTAGGCCAATCGACCACAAAAAGTGCGCGACTCGGTGGTTCCAGACTGCGTGCAAACCGGTTGCGGTGAGAATAACTTCGAAAGCGTTGCGAGCCGCAGGGTCGCGTTCGAGCACTGCTTTGATGTTTTCACCGAAACGAATGGTGTGCCTAGCTTTCGAGTAGGTCCTTATATAGAGCGGTTGAAAGATAGCGTTCGCCATATGAGGCGAAGAGCACAACAATCTTTTTACCGGCATTTTCAGGACGGTTCGCAATTTGCGATGCTCCCCAAGCAGCGGCGCCTGAAGAGATACCTCCAAGAATACCTTCTTCGGCTGCCAAACGGCGCGCATATGCAAACGCTAGATCGGTCGGCGAATCTAGAACTTCGTCATAGATGTCGGTGTCTAGAACGGCAGGCACAAAGTTAGCGCCGATTCCCTGAATTGGGTGGCCAGCTGGTGATCCACCGTTCAAAATCGGTGAGGCGGCAGGTTCGACAGCAATAATTTTGATGTTTGGGTTTAGTGCCTTTAGAGCTTGACCGACACCGGTGATGGTTCCGCCAGTTCCGATTCCGGCAACAAAAATGTCAACTTCACCGTTGGTGTCGCGCCAAATCTCGGCACCAGTGGTTTCGCGGTGAATCTTCGGGCCGGCTGGGTTCTCAAACTGACGAACGGCAACTGCACCTGTGGTGCTGGCGATCTCTTCGGCTTTAGCAACGGCGCCGCGCATTCCCTCAGCTGCTGGGGTTAGAACAAGCTCAGCTCCATAGGCTTTGAGCAAAATACGACGCTCTACGCTCATGCTGTCTGGCATTGTCAAAACAACTTTGTAACCGCGAGCAGCACCCACCATTGCAAGGGCGATGCCAGTGTTACCTGAGGTTGCCTCAACAATTGATCCGCCAGGCTTTAGCACGCCTGATTCTTCTGCAGCATCAACCATGGCAATGGCCAAACGGTCTTTGACCGTGGCTGAAGGGTTATAGAACTCAAGCTTTGCAAGAACCTCTGCAGGTGCACCGTCGGTAACGCGGTTTAGGCGAACTAGAGGCGTGTTGCCGAAGGCTTCGGTGATGTCGTTATAAATGGTCATTTCTATAGGTTACTGACCATAACAAGGCCGTTGCAAAGTCTTTCGTTTTGTTACGAATAAACTCGTTTTTGTGAATACATCTCAAGCAGCTGCGCAATGGTGGGCCACTAACGGCGCCATGATGTTTGAGGGGGTTGGAATCATCACTTTTGCGGTGAGCGGTTTGATTGAGGCGGCGCGCAAAAAGCTTGATTTTGTGGGCATGGCGATGGTTGCGGCCCTGACTGCTTTTGGCGGCGGAACATTGCGCGACATTCTTTTAGATCGACGCCCTTTTTTTTGGGTGCAGAACGTCAACTGGATTTATGGCATTTTGGGGCTATGCGTTTTTGCAATGTTGTTCTTGAGGGGCCGTCACCTTGAATTCACTGAGCGGGCGATTCTATGGCCCGACGCGATTGGTTTGGGAATTTTCACTGCAGGCGGCACGCAGGTGGCTTTGGCCGAACATATGCCTGCCATTGTTGCGGTTATTCTCGGAGTTTTGACAGCTGTGTTTGGCGGTGTGTTGCGCGATATTGTCGTGAATCAGATTCCTCGTGCATTCAGCGACCACCAGCCCTATTCGGTAGTTGGTTTTACTGGTGCCTGGCTGGTTTTGCTTGGCGACTCGTTGAATTGGCCAAGTCTTTTAACTCTTGGCGTTTCGGCTGGGTTTATCGTGGCGCTGCGCATGATCGCGGTTTATCGCGGTTGGCGGCTGCCCGCCTGGAAGATCTAACGATTGAGCTCAGGCTGCCACGTCGTGCGGCACTAGTTGTGCTACGCGCTGAGGTGTGACGCCCAACAATACGGCAATGTCTCGCATGGTTAAACCTTGCTCGCGCATTCTAAGCACGACGTTGCGAATTTCGGCCGACGCTTCTTCTTGAAGACGTGAGGCTTCAAGCATTTTGTGCTGAGCTGATTCGATGTCGCAGATTATGCCGGGCATCTCTGCTTCGACTTTGATCACAACGTCGCAAAGTTCAGTGCCATAAACCTCGCGAGCGCGGCTTTCAACCAACTCTTTAGCTTTGTCGAGGCGCTTGGTGATTGTCGTAAAGTTGTCGAGCTGGGGCACAGCGATTAGCCAGCCGTCGCCTTGGCGTTCGCATTGAACTTTTAGCTCCACGCCGGCCTCCTCGAAATTATTTTGTCAAGTCCCCTTGACTAGAGTTGTCAAGTAGTGCTTTACTTACTACAGTAAACCTGTTTACCAATTAAAACAAGCATCACACCATTCGCACTTTATAGGGAGTTCAACAATGTCAGTATTCGCAATCTCATCACTCGTAGTAGCTTGGGCTGCCACAGCATTTTTGTCAGTAACGTTTTTCAAGGCTGGCACTTTCAAGCTAACAGCACCAATCTCAAAGCTTCTAGAAGCAGGCTTCGGATGGGTTTCAAAGCTACCTGCCGCAGTTGTTCGCCTTATTGCTCTGCTTGAGCTAGCGGGTGTAGTAGGCCTTGTTGCCGGCGCCGCAGTTTATGAGATCTCAGATAGTCACCCACTTTGGGCCCAGTTGATTGCAATCGCTGCAGCGCTTGGACTAGCACTGACCATGATTGTTGCTTCGATTGTTCACCAGGCCCGCGGCGAGTCGAAATACACGTTCAAAATGACCAGCATGTTGCTGCTCGTATCGGTTATCGCTGCTGTAGCGCTTTCGCTAGTCAAGTTCAACTAACACAATTTGGTTTATCGCCGACTATTGTCGGTGAGACTCGAAACCAGCCCTGTTGGCGGCACGATTTAGTGTTGCTAACAGGGCTGGTGCCGTTAATAGCAACAAGACGCTGGTGGTGAGTGCTCGACCGGCATCCCAAACTAAACCGCCAGTGAATGCTTCGTAGTTCACAAAGCGTCTAAAGTTTTCAGTCAAGCCAGCGCCAGCGACATAAGAAAGATCAGTCCCATTTCCAGCTAAAAACGGCCAGTTCCACATGGTCATCAATGCGCCATAAACGAAGGCAGCGATGACGCCATAACAAATCAAGACTGCGCGCGTTAGCCAAGAAGATTTGAAATGCGGCAAAACAGCTGCGCCGATGCCAACTAAACCAGCTGCCATCATCTGAAAAGGCAACCATGGGCCGACCCCGCCCGAAATCAGTGCAGAAACCAGAATGCTGCCGCTTGCTAACAGAAAACCGAAGCCTGCGCCGAAAACATAGGCACCCAAGATGATTAAAAAGAAAGCCGTTTCTATGCCTGAGGTTCCCGCGCCCGCCAAACGCACCACGGCATTCAATGAGGTCAAGACTCCCAGCACAGCTAGCTGCCTAGCACTGATCTGACCCGACGAGAACTCAACCAAAACTGTCACGATCATCAGAGGCATCAACACAATAAATACGCTCTGTGAAAGGTGAGCCTGATCAATCGACTCGGTCAGCGAATTGCCTGCGCCAATCACTAGCGGCCAGATAAACATGAGTATCGAGCCAAAGGCAGCCAAAGTAATTATGAGCTTTGAGATTAGTTTCTTCACTGGGCACCGCCAATAAAGCTGCGCTCGAACTGAGCCAAGTTGATTGGGGGTCGAGAACCACCAACTACTGCGGCTACCGCGCTCTGAAGAGGGCCCGGCAAACCTAAAACAGTTTCGGCCGAACCATCGTGGGTAATCTGACCTTCAGCGAGCACAACAACGCGGTCAGCTAACGAAGCTACAAACTCAATATCATGAGAGGCAATTACTACGGTCT
>CAISOV010000114.1 GCA_903887175.1 uncultured Micrococcales bacterium | reverse complement strand
TCGTTGACACAATCAGTGCCATCAACCAAACAAGCCTCATCAGGCTGAATCATGGTGCCAGTAACAACCGGTTCAATTTGAGCCATGGTGTTGTAATCAACAGTGGTCTCATAATCTTCAACAGCTGGTTCCTCAGGAAGGTTTACCTCGACGGTGAAGGTGTTTTCGTCGTACTGACCCCAAAGGTCATACGCACGATAAGTCACTGTGGCTGAATCGCCAGCAAAAGTATCAAGCGGAACAAAAAGCACCGAACCGTCTGAGTTAAAGGTGAAAGTACCTTTATCTGCAACAACGATGCTGGTCTGGCAGTTGCCATCGCTGTCGACAAGGCAACCCAAGTCATACTGAATCTTGGTTCCGTCAACTTCAGGAGTTGCTGTGATTGGTGTGTTGTAGTCGGTGGTTAGATCTGTCTCTGATACAACAGGTGCATCTGGCAGGTTTACGAAGATGCTGAGGGTGCCAGTTGCAGTTTGGTTCCATTCATCAATGACCTGGTAGGTGACCGTCGCGGTGTCTCCGGCAAAAGTGTCAAGCGGTGTGAAGGTTACGGTGCCATCTTCAAGAACCACGAAAGTTCCCTTGTCGGCAACATAAAGTTCTTTCACACAATCGCTGCCATCAATCAGACAAGCCTGATCGCTTTGAATCGATGTGCCTGTGATAACTGGCGAAATCTCAGCTTCGGTGTTGTAGTCAACACTTGCTTCGTAGTTTTCTACGGTTGGTGGGGCAGGAATCAAAAGAAGGCTTGCAGTACAAGTGATGTCTTGTGTGACATTTGTCAGGCTGACTGTTGTTGATTCAGTGCTGAAGTCGGTAGGGTCACAAGTCCAGCCGTCAAAGTAGTAACCAGCAGCCGGAGTGGCGGTCGAACTAATGTCGCTGCCGTTGTCGACGGTGTTGTCACCCGGGTTGGTTACACTGCCAGCGCCGGTGCCGTCTAGCGGAAGGAAGGTAACCTTCCAGGTCTGAATGTGAAAGTGAGCAGTACAAGTAACGCTCTCGGTGACCGGATCGATTGTTACCGTGGCCACGGTTGCGTCAGATGGGGCATAAGAGCTAGGGTCACAGGTCCAGCCGGTGAAAGTGTATCCGGTGTCTGCAGTTGCATCAGATGAAATGCTGTCGCCGATGTTCTCGAAGTTGTCACCAGAATTGGTAACCGAACCGTGGTCATCTGCGTTAAATGTGACGACGATGTCGAAAAGTGCATCACATTGGGTGTTGGCGGTCATGTCTGTCAGCAACACTGTGAACACCGCACTGGTAACAGGGTTTGTATAGCTAGTTAGCTGAGGCGAACAGGTCCAGTGAATAAAACGAGAACCTGTAGCAGGCGTTGCTGTAAGGGTGTAAGAAACCAGGTTGCCTGCGACAAAGTTACTGTCGCGACGTGTGCTACCTTCACCAGTTGACGCTGCGTCTGTTCCATAGTTGAGTCGTGGGGTTGTAGTGAGGATCGTTGGGTCTGAAGCTGCACCCACCACGATAGGGGTTGAGGCAACGGGGCGGTTCACGTGAACGGTGATGCCAGCGTGGCCAGAATCTCCTAAAGCGTTAAAGACGCGATACTCGATGCTCTGAGTCGTGCCGGCATAAGTTGCATCAGGAGTAAAGGTGACAGAACCGTCGTTGGTGTCAACAACCCAAGTGCCCTCAGCAGTGGTCACAGTTGTTTTGCACTTGCCGTCGTTCTGATCAACAAGGCAGGTCTTGCTCAGATCAATCGCTTCGCCGGTGATTGCAGGTTTGACGACAACCGAGGTGTTGTAGTCGGTGATTTCGAAGCTAGTGCGCACAGTTGGAGCTGCGGGAGCTAGAACCGTGATTTTTGCAGTGGCCGACCCAGTCGAACCAGTGTCGTTAGCGATTTGATAAGTAACAGCTGAGGTCGTGCCCGTGAAGTTTGCTTCAGCGGTGAACGATGCCCAGCCCTGACTGCTAACAGCCCAGGTTCCCTCGCCAGCTACGACAAAAGTGTCTTTGCAGACACCATCGGCGGGGTCAATCAGGCAAGTCTTGGCAAAGTTTGCGCCAACGCCGGTAACACGAGGTTTGAACGAGAAGGTTTTGCCGAAGGCGCTCTTGGCATCAACCGGAGTAACAACCGGGGCAGAAGGCGCGCTGACTGTCACGGTGATCTTGCCAAGACCCACCTGACCAAAAGTGTCGGTGACCTGGTAACCAACTGATGTGGCTTTGCCAGTGAAACCATTTTCTGGGGTGAACTTGACTGAGCCATCGGCTGCTAGAACGAACTCACCTTCGCCAGCAATGGTTAGGTTGTTCACGCAAGCGTTGTGGTGAGCTGCGTCGACCAAGCAACGGCTCGTGATGGTGGCGCCTGAGGCTGATGGCTTAACAGTCACTGCCGTGTTAAAAGGCGTGGTGCTCATCATCGAAGCGACCGACGGGGCAGCCGGCTTCTTAACCTCAACGGTTAGAGGTGCTTCACTGCTGCCTACCGAGTCAGTTGCCAGATATGAAACAGGCGTAGTTGTGCCAGCAAAGTTTGATTCAGGGGTGAACAAAACCTGACCTGTTTTAGCCGCAACGTTCCAAGCACCTTCGCCTGCAATGGTTACTGGGCCGGTTGAACAGTTCGCCTCTGAAGCTGCTGCGGTCGACAACGCAGGTGCTACGAGACAGAAGCGCAAGTCTGTGCCAGAACTTGTCGCGGTTGGTTTGAGAGAAACGGGTGTGTTGAACGCAGTGGTCGTGCTTGCTGCAGAAACAGTTGGGTTCTGCAAACTTACTTGCGATGCCTGAGCTGCCTGAGTCATGCTGGTCGCTAAACCAACAGTCAGCATCGCTGCTGAAAGCAAGCCGGCTAGGGCTCTAAAACCTTTATTGCGTAACACTTATTACCTCTAACGTCGTCGACAATGTTAAAAAAGGCGCGGATAGCACAAACCGCCTATGTCAACATAGAAACTAGAATAACTGAGTTTTGAATCTTAAGTGAAGCTGAAGTGTGAATTTCTTCAGCTTTAAGAAACCGTTTGCAGGCTTAAACGGCGTTGCCTAGTTAAGGTTTATTGGCGCAAACCTAGGTCGTCTAAGGTGATTGCCGTGAGGTAGCGAAACCCTGCCGATTCGATAACTGCCTGCGCACCTGTGTCGCGATCTACCACTGTGGCGACCGCAACCACGATTGCACCGGCAGCCTTGAGCGCCTCGGCTGCTGTCAATGGCGAACCGCCGGTGGTCGAAGTGTCTTCGACTACCACAACTCGGCGGCCCTCAACCGAGGGGCCTTCAACCTGTCGACCCATGCCGTGGGCTTTGACTGCTTTGCGCACAACGAAGGCGTCAATTGCCCTGCCGCGAGCGGCAGCCTGGTGCATGACCGCGGTGGCAACAGGGTCAGCGCCCATTGTCAAACCGCCAATCGCGTCAAAGTCGGTAACGCCGTTTGCGTCTAGTAGGTCAAGCATTAGTTGACCGATGAGCGGGGCAGCCTCGTGGTGAAGAGTGGCACGACGAAGGTCTACGTAATAGTCGGCTTCGAGGCCACTCGAGAGGGTAACTCGGCCGTGAACCACCGCCAACTCTTTAACGAGTTCAACAAGACGAGGTTTAGAGGCCGATTCAAAAGTCATGTTCTAAGTTTAAACGCTCTAGATTTAAAGCATGCGCATAGCCACTTGGAACGTTAACTCGATTCGCACCCGTGTTGGTCGGGTTACCGACTGGCTTCAAAAATCAAATGTCGATGTTCTGGCCATGCAAGAAATCAAGTGCAAACCTGAACAGTTTCCGGTCGCCGCTTTCGAATCGATTGGCTACCAAGTGACGCTTCACGGTCTCAACCAATGGAACGGCGTGGCCTTCGCTCACCGCATTGAAGCCCAAGATGTAGAGATTGGTTTTGCCGACATGCCTGGGTTTGGCCCAGAGCTTGCCCAAGAGGCGAGAGCCATCGGGGCAACTTTTGACGGCGTTCGTTTGTGGAGCCTTTATGTTCCGAATGGTCGAGCCTTGGGCGACCCGCACTATGACTACAAGCTGGAGTGGCTCGATCGTTTAGCGGCGGCGAGCGCCGAGTGGCTCGAAGCCGACCCAGGTTTGGCTTTGGCGCTGATGGGTGACTTTAACATCGCACCCCTCGACAGCGATGTTTGGGATATTCACGATTTTGCTGGCGCCACCCACGTTTCACAACCAGAACGTCAGGCCTTCGAAGCTTTTGAGCAGATTGGTTTGGCCGACGTGGTTCGGCCGTTAGTGCCTGAGGGTTACACCTATTGGGATTACCAACAGTTGAGATTCCCCCGCAACGAAGGCATGCGCATTGACTTCATTTTGGGGTCTGAAGAGTTTGCCGAAAGAGTCGTGTCGGCGAGCATTGACCGCGACGAGCGCAAAGGCGAAGGCCCGAGTGACCACGTGCCGGTGGTCGTTGACATTCGCTAGACGCAAGACACTAAACCAAACCGGTGCGCCTAGGCTTTGAGCCAGCGCTGGCGTTCATGCTCGTCGAATTTTTCGATGGCGTAACGCAACTCGGTGCGAGGCATCATCGCTCGATTCTCGTTCAAAAAAGCCCGAAGCACCTCGACGTCGCGTTTGCCTACTTCGCGCAGCATCCACCCGCAAGCCTTGTGAATCAGATCATGCTTGTCGCCTAGAAGCGTTCTCGAAATGTGCAGCGTGGGCTCAAAAATGCCAGCGCGGATGTGCGCAAAAGTAAAAATGACTGAAGCTCGTCGGCGCCACAAAATCTCGCTCGCCGCTAACTCGTCGAGCAGGCGTGTTCCAAATGTTTGGTCTTCGACTTCAATCAAAAAGTTGCCCATTGTGGGCGCTGAAACATCGACGAGATCCCAGTTGTTGATGTGACCTTCATATAGGGCGTTTAGGTATTGGTCAAAGATTGCCGCTTTGGTTAGTTCGTCTTTAGCTTTTTGATAGCGTTCGGTGAGAATCACAGTCGCCGCAAAACGGTGTTCGTGAATTGGGCTTTCGAACAGTGTTTGCAATTCGCGCTCTGGCAGGTCTGGGTAGAGCTTTGCAATGGCCCTTGACTGGGGAACCGTTAGCCCTAAGAAAATATCACCTTCGGCATATTGACCGGGCCCTGTTTTAAAAAACCGCTGTAGCGGCTGGGCGTGATTTGGGTTTGCTAACTCGGCAACGGCGGCCTTGAGGCTTTCGGCGGTTTGCAATGGTAGGTCAAACTTTGCTTGAGGTTTTGCCATGGTGTTTTACCGGGCTCGCCAAATGGCAACAGCTTTTGAGACTCTCGACCTTTTGCCTTGGGCCAGTGAAACGATTCCTTCGTCGCCGGCCACAAAAACTCTTGCGCCGGGGCGTCTCATCAGTTCGTCTGCCAAAGTTTTTTCAAGGTCGCGAACGCGCTGCTTGAGTTCGGCATTTTGGTTTTCGAGTTCAAGAATTCGGCGGATGCCTTCGAGACTCACGCCCTCTGAAGACAGTTGGGCGATGGTGCGCAACTGTGCAATGTTTCGCATGGTGTATCGACGAGACTGGCCCGAGGTGCGACTGGGGCTAACCAAACCCATGCGGTCATACTGACGCAAAGTTTGCGGGTGCATGATAGCCAATTCGGCGGCAACCGAAATTACGAACATGGGGGTGTTTTCGTCGAACTCGTGCATCACAGCAACCCGGCTCTAACTAACAGCTCTGCTCGCGGGTCTTCGTCGCTGAGTTCAGCCGCAAAAGATGTGAGCAACTCGACAGCTTTGGCGTTGACGTGAGAAGGCACTGCGATTTCGACTGTTGCCAGTAGGTCACCGGTGCCTTTTGTGGTTTCTATTCCACGACCTTTGACGCGCAAGACTCGCCCGTTGGGTGTGCCTGGTGCGACTTTGAGTTTGACCGGCTCGCCTCCAAGTGTCGGCACTTGAATAGTTTGACCTATTACTGCCTCGGCAAATGTCACGG
Source organism: uncultured Micrococcales bacterium (assembly GCA_903887175.1). Taxonomy (GTDB): domain Bacteria; phylum Actinomycetota; class Actinomycetes; order Actinomycetales; family Microbacteriaceae; genus Rhodoluna. The sequence goes on along the minus strand of CAISOV010000114.1, from coordinate 382 downwards.
GAACGGTAACTCTTAAGTTCAGGCCATCACGAGTGAAGACCGGATGCGTTTTGACGACTACCGTAACTAAAAGATCGCCTGCTGGGCCACCGTTTGGTGAAGGGTAGCCTTTGCCTCGAACTTTAACTTTGGCGCCGTCGTTGATGCCGGCTGGAATTTTGACGCTCAATGGTTCTTCACCTTCGAGGCGCAGCTTTTCAGTTGTGCCTTTAACCGAGTCGATGAAGTTGATGGTGATTGAGACGCTCTTGTCTTGGCCCGGCTGAGGGCCAAAACCGCGGCCGCCAAAACCACCACCGAATGGGTTGCCGCCACCAAAGCCGCCACCGCCACCGCCAAAAATGTTGCTGAAGACATCTTCGAAGCCGCCAGCACTTTGACC
>CAISOV010000113.1 GCA_903887175.1 uncultured Micrococcales bacterium | reverse complement strand
GCACCATAAGCAATGCGGCCGCTGACCTGGTTTCTATCAAAGTCGGCATCAACACAGTCAATGGCGCTAACATGACCCTGCGCACTTTTGTGCCCGCTGTGCATTCGTTTATCGACGAGGTGCGCGCCGGTCACCCTGGCGTGCCAATCGTGCTGATTTCGCCGTTCGTTGTGCCTGCCGTTGAAAACAACCCGGGGCCAACACCGATGGGCCCCGATGGCAAAGTGGTTGGCTCTGAATGGTCAGAAAACGAGTGGGTTGGCGAGTTGAGCTTGTCGCGCATTCGCCAAGCGCTAAAAGCTATCGTTGCCCAGCGCACGAACCCTGATGTTGCCGGTGACAACGTCGATGCACTCTTGTTTTATGTTGACGGCAGCTCGATCTTTGGTGGCAACGACGTGCACCTGTTGCCCGATGGTTTGCACCCAAGCCACGATGCTCAAGAACTTATCGCCGGCCGTTTCTTAAAGGCTTTGAAGCAGCTAAAACTTGTGGCGCTTTAGCTTTTAGTTGTTTTTTAGATAGAGCTTTGACGCAACCTTGGTCACTGCTTTGGTGCCCATCATTGCCGAAAGGCGCGCGGTGATTGAGTTGATGCCGCCAACCACAACCGATGGCCGTGGGTTTCGGGCATCTAAAGCTTTGAACATGGTGTCAACGACTGCCTGCGATGGCATGACGTTGCCGAATGGCCTTGCGTTGGCAACCTCAAAGAATTCACTCTTGGTGGCGCCCGGGTTAACCACGAGCACTCTAACGTTTTTGGTTTTGAGCTCGCCCCAGACCGAAGCCGTAAAGTTGCGCACGAAAGCCTTCGTCGAAGAATAAACTGCCATGCCCGGCACCGGTTGAAAAGAAGCCGTGCTGCCAATGTTGACGATGGCGCCAAAGTCGCGCTCGATCATGCCGGGCAGGTAGGCCGCGGTGAGGTCAACTAGCGCGCCAATGTTTAGACGAATCTCAGCGGCAATGCGGTCACGGTCTTCGTTCACAAGTCGCTCATTGGTGCCGAAACCAGCATTATTAACGAGCACGTCAACCTGCACACCAGCCTTTGCGAGCTTGGCCTCGAGCTCGGCGGTGGCCCCTGCAGCGCTCAAGTCTTGTGTGATGGTCGTGACTTTGACACCAGAGGCTGCTTCAATTTCGCGAGCCACGGCTTCAAGCTTGTTGGTGCGGCGGGCAACCAAAATCAGGTTCGCTCCCCTGCGGGCAAAGCCTTTAGCAATGTCAACCCCGATGCCTGAGCTCGAGCCAGTGATAAGTGCGGTTTTGCCTTTGTAATCTTGAGGCATTAGGCAGCCTTTGCCTTGCGAAGAAACGGAACAAGGTAAACGGCCAGCGCCAAGACACAAGAAATTGCCATCATGAAAGACGAAGCGTCATCGCTGCCACCGCTAGTCAAGAACGCTGACCCGCCGCCAAACGCCGCACCAATCAAAACCACACCGATAAGCGAGACGATGGTCCACTGCCTGTTTTTCACACGAATGGCGTCAATCGGCAACCAGGTGCCAAACACTGTTAGAGCGGTGCCGACCCACAGGTGCGATTGCAGCAAGATCATAGGAGCCGCACTGCTCCAAGCATCATTGCCTCCGCTTTGAGGAATGTCTAGCCACAGGTTATTAGCCATGCCAACCACAATTTGCACTAAAAGTGCGCCGATCATCCAAACACCAACTGGGCGCAGCCGGTTTTCGATCTTTGTTTTCATTTCTGCTGTCAGTGCCATTTAAAGCTCCTTTGCTAATTAGTTTTAGTGTGCCAGATGTTTGCCAAAAAACGTTTCGATACGCGACCAGGCATCTGCGGCATCGGCCGGGTTGGGTTTGGCGCCGCTAACTCTCAGCAACGTGCCAAAGAAGGGCCCGCCTGCCTGCTTAGGGTTCATAAAGGCGTGACCCGAGTCAGGGTATTCCTTGATGTCGTGGGCGATGACTTTTGCGCTCAAGCCGGCCTCGAGCTTTGCGGCGGCGCCCTTGAGTTGATTGTCGCGGCCGCCAAAACTGCCGACGATGGGGCAGGCACCGGCGAGCACGGTATCTAAGTCTTTTGGCATCATGCCATAGTTGACAGCCGAGGCGTCATAACCGCGGTTAGCGAGCAACAATGCAAAACCTCCGCCCATGCAGAACCCGATCACGCCGATTTTGTCGGTGGTGTCGGGGCGTTCGAGCAAGAATTGTTTTGCCGCTTCGACGTCATCAAACGCCTGGCCCTCACCGTTGGCAAGAGCTTTGAAAGTTGCGGTGAGGCACTTTCGCATTCCTCCGCGGCTAAATAAATCAGGCATAATCACGATGTAACCGGCGTCAGCCAAACGTGTGATTTGCGCTCGCATCGCGTCATCGATTCCGAACACCTCATGAACCATAACCACCGACGGCAACCTGTTGGTTGCGCCAGCGTTGTCAGGCACGGCAATGACGCCGCGAAGTTCGGGAGTGATTTGAACGTCAATAAGCTGCATGCTCTAAGCCTATGCAAGGTTGCGAGCCGAAGGCATCCGTGCCAAAAAACAGGCCCTGCAACTTGGTCTGGTTGCAGGGCCTGAGCTTTGAGACAGGTGTTACTTGACAGCACCCGCTGCAGTTGCGGTTGGCACCTCGATGAGGCGACCAGTGGTTACGTCATAGATGTAGCCATAAACCGGAATGCCAGCTGGAACTAGCGGGTGAGCCTTGATGCGAGCGACGTCTTCGGTGACGCTCTGAGCTTGGTCGGCAATGGTTAGCCAGTCGATGTACTTTGCCTCGGCTGAGCCAGGGCCGGTGCCAACGTCATAGAAACCCTCGGCGCCAAGGGCTGCGGTTTCGAGGCTGTTGGCTAGCAGGCCGCGAATGACCTCGTCGGTGAAAAACTCCATGCCACAGTTTGAGTGGTGAATAACGAACCACTCTTTGGTGCCGAGAAGCTTATATGAGATCACGAGCGAGCGAATCGCGTCGTCAGAAGCGCGGCCACCGGCGTTGCGAATAACGTGAGCGTCACCCTCTGAAAGGCCGGCATATTTGGCTGGATCAAGACGGGCATCCATGCAGGTAAGAATCGCAAAGCCACGCGCTGGTGGAAGGGCAAGTTCTGATTTTGCGCCGAAGTCGGCTGCATATGTGTCGTTAGCTGAGAGTACTTCTTTTAGAACAGACATTGAGGTGTTTCCTAAACAGTTTGGGTTTCGAGCTGGCCAATTGCACCAGTTATTTGAAACTTTAGTTATTAGAAAATCTGGCTGCTTTTTTATTACTTCGGGTGACTTTTTGTGACGAATTTTGACAGCCAAGTTTGCTTAGACTTGAGCGCATGAACATGCAGGGCAACACAGTTTTAGTGATTGGCGCAAACGGGGTTTTCGGGCGACTAACAGCCGAGAAACTCATGGCGATGGGTGCGAAAGTGATTGGCACGG
>CAISOV010000112.1 GCA_903887175.1 uncultured Micrococcales bacterium | reverse complement strand
AGCTGGATGAACGACAACGTTGCCCAAATCGAAACCATTCGCTCTCATGAACCGGTGCTCTAATGCAAAACCTAGCCCAATCGGCACTAAGCGTTCGCAGCGCCAGCCTTAGTTTTGGCGACACCTCGCTTTGGGTGGGGCTCGATATTGAGGTCGCGCCTGGTGAACTGATCGCGGTAATTGGTTCGAATGGTTCTGGCAAGTCGAGCTTGCTAAAGGCAATTCTTGGTCAACAACATCTGACGAGCGGTCATATCAAGGTGAACGGTCACAGTGTGCGCCGTGGCAGTCGCGATATCGGATACATTCCGCAGCATCGCCCGGCCGAAGGCCAAGTGCCGATTCGCGGCCGTGATCTTTTGCGCCTCGGGCTAGATGGCCACAAGTTTGGACTTGCTTTGTCTAATCGCAAAAACAATCAGCGAATTAACGAGGTTGTTGAACGCATGGGGGCGTTAGATTTTCAAAACCATCCAATCAGCTCACTCTCGGGCGGGCAATTGCAGCGCCTGAGGGTTGGCCAAGCTGTGATTGGCAAACCGGCGTTGTTGCTGGCCGACGAGCCGTTGACAGCGCTCGACCTTAACCAGCAGCAGGTGGTTTGTGAGCTGATTGACCAGGAGCGCAAAGCCAATCAAATGGCTGTGCTTTTTGTGACGCATGATGTGAACCCGATTCTTGACATTGTTGATCGTGTGCTTTATTTGGCAAACGGCAAGTTCAAAATCGGCAGCCCCGATGAGGTTTTGCGCAGCGAAGTTTTGAGTGAGCTTTATGGAACTCAGGTTGATGTTCTGCGAAACCAGGGTCGAATTGTTGTGGTTGGAACTCACGACCACGAACACCACCCAGATGAGGAGTGGAACTAGTGTCTTTCACTGATATTTGGGATCAACTTTTCAACTTTGCAGACTATGACCAACTTTTGCCTTTGGTTCAAAACTCGCTGTTGGCTGGGGCGCTGCTGGGTTTACTCGGCGGGTTCGTCGGCATCTTTGTTATCAAGCGTGATTTGTCATTCGCAGTGCACGGCATTAGCGAACTCTCTTTCGCCGGCGCTTCGATTGCCCTTTTGGCAGGCATCGATGTTGTGGTTGGTTCAATTGCAGGTTCGCTAACTGCGGCGCTTCTCATTGGCGCACTCGGGGCAAAAGCCAAAGACCGCAACTCAATCATCGCTGTGCTCATGCCGTTTGGTCTTGGCTTAGGCATTTTGGCTCTGTCGATGTATCAAGGCAGGGCTGCGAACAAGTTTGGTTTGCTAACTGGGCAAATTGTTGCGGTCGATGAACCGCAGCTGTTGTGGCTAGTTGGCATCAGCGCCACGGTGTTGATTGTGTTGGCCATGATTTGGCGACCGCTAAGTTTTGCGAGCCTTGACCCTGAGGTGGCGGCGGCCCGGGGTGTGCCAACTCGCACCTTGTCAATCGTGTTTATGCTGCTGCTAGGTTTATCGGTCGCCGCTAGTGTTCAGGTGGTAGGTGCGCTTTTGGTGCTTTCACTTCTGGTTACTCCGGCAGCAGCAGCAATTCGCGTCACCACATCACCAGCGCTGGCTGTAACTCTTAGCGTGACTTTCGCTGTTTTTTCAGTGGTGGGTGGAATCATCTTGGCTGTGGGCGGTGGCCTGCCGGTAAGCCCATATGTCACTACTGTTTCTTTTCTGATATATCTAAGCTGCCGGTTGATAGAGGTTATGCGCAATCGCGCCAAGGGGGCTAACTAACATGAATGCTCAAATCACACCTGCGCCAAAGCGCAACACCTGGCAAAAAGATGCCGTGCGTCACGCTCTTGGCGAGGCGGCGGGTTTCGTAAGTGCTCAACAGCTTCACCTAGTGCTTCGAAACCACGGTTCAACCATTGGCCTAGCAACCGTATATCGAGCGCTCGCCGATTTGGCTTTGGCTGGCGATGCCGATGTGCTCAACTCGAACGATGGTGAACTGATCTATCGCGCCTGTGCGACTGGTCACCACCACCACCTGATTTGCCGAAGCTGCGGAGCAACCGTCGAAATCGACGCAAGCAAGGTTGAAAATTGGGCAGATGCCGTGGCAGCCGAGCACGGATTCACCGAAACCAGCCACACAATTGAGATTTTTGGCTCCTGTTCGGCGTGTCTGTCCTGATTTTTAAGAATCAGACTTGCTTAACGAGCCCGCTCTCGCCTAGACTTGAGCAGTTGAGTGGGTTTTCCACAATCTTCGAGCACACCAAAATCTTTGGTTTTTTGCTCGCCTAAAAGATTAAGGCCAAAGCCTAAGCTCACAAAGACTTAGTCTCTTTCGACTCAAGTCGATTGAGAAGCAGACATCCATACGGAGGAACAAATGGCAGCGTACTGTCAGGTAACCGAGACCAAGCCGCAGTTTGGTCACGCCGTTTCGCACGCCCAGAACAAAACCAAGCGTCGCTTTAACCCAAACATTCAGAAGAAGACCTACTTTGTGCCTTCGCTGAAGCGCAACGTGACACTACAGCTAAGCGCTCGTGGCATCAAGGTTATTGATGTTCGTGGCATCGAAGCAGTGGTTGCAGAAATCCTTGCCCGCGGCGAGAAGATCTAAGGAACCAATAGAAAATGGCTAAAAAAGACAAGGACATTCGTCCGATCATCAAGCTTCGTTCGACTGCCGGCACTGGTTTCACCTATGTGACCAAGAAGAACCGTCGCAACGACCCAGACCGTATCGTTTTGAAGAAATACGACCCAGTAATTCGTCAGCACGTCGAATTCCGCGAGGAGCGCTAAACCCATGGCTAAGAAAAGCAAGATTGCTCGCAACGAGCAGCGCAAAGTAATCGTTGAGCGTTACGCTGAAAAGCGTTTGGCTCTAAAGAAGGCTTTGGTTGACCCAGCGTCAACTGACGCACAGCGCGAAGAAGCCCGTTTGGGTCTTCAGAAGCTACCTCGCAACGCCTCACCGGTGCGCCTGCGCAACCGTGACGCAATCGATGGTCGCCCACGCGGTGTTCTAGCCAAGTTTGGTGTTTCACGTGTTCGCTTTCGCGACATGGCACACCGCGGTGAGCTACCAGGCATCACCAAGTCAAGCTGGTAACCACAAGTTTTTAGCCGAAACCGTCATCTGTTTAGATGGCGGTTTTTGCGTTTCTGGGCTACCTGCAACCTTTGACCTTGAGTCGTGAATCAGGGCAAAACTCGAACTTTCGGCCTGATTCCTTGAATTTTCGGGGTTAAAGTGCGCAACACGCCGAAACAAATGGTGTTTAGGCACCTAAATGCTTGTAGGTTGATTTCGACAGACCGTCAAACATGTTCAAGTCCAGGAGGACCCCAAATGTCACTAAACAAGAGCGAGCTAGTAGAAGCCGTTGCAAAGCACACCGGCGAGTCACAGGCTGCAGTCAACCGTGTTGTTGACGCAATCTTCGAGACCATTGCCAAAGAAGTTGCTGGCGGCGGCAAAGTAACCATTCCAGGTTGGTTGAGCGTTGAGAAGGGCCACCGTGCAGCACGCACCGGCCGCAACCCTCAGACTGGTGCAACCATTCAGATTGCAGCTGCAAACACCGTTAAGGTTTCTGCAGGAAGCAAGCTAAAGGCTGCAGTTAAGTAGTCTTTGATCTTCAACAAAAAGGTGGTGGCTTCGGCCACCACCTTTTTTTGTAACTTAAGCTTGAAGGGTGAGCTCACCCACCCAACAAACTTCGCATCGCTTCTCGCTGCGTTCGCTGGCTTGGGCCGGCCTGTTGGCAATCGTGGGCCTGATATTTGGTTCGCTAATTGCACTGAATATCGGTGGGGCTGCTGCCGCGCCGCTACTGGGGGACCCTGGTTCAATCGTGCGATGGGGCATTGCTCCCATTAAGTCTTTGAGTGACTTTGCAATGGCTGGTGCCATCGGGGGTTTGGTTTTCGCTACATTTGCGTTGCCCGATAAAAGCAAAGCGCTTCATCGAACTTTAGATTTTGCGGGGTTTAGTGCCGCAGTCTGGTCACTCGCTGCAGGCGCATATCTAATCTTTAGCTATTTGAGCGTAACCGGCTCGGCTTTTTCATCGGAACAATTTTTTGGCCAGAGTCTTTGGTTTTTTATTACCAATATTCAGCTCGGCCAGTACCTTGGTCTGAACCTGCTTTGTGCCGCATTGGTCACGATTCTTGCTTTGATGGTTCGAAGATTAGTCAGCGCCATGTTTGTGGCAGCTTTTGCCGTTGCCGGTCTGGTGCCGTTAGCTCTCACCGGCCATGCAGCGGGCATTCAGGGGCACTCGATGGCAGTGAACGCCTTGGGTTTGCATCTGTTGGGCGCAACGGTTTGGGTTGGCGGGCTGATGGCATTGCTGGCCTTAGCCCCAAAGGTTGATCTTGATGCCCTAAAACACTTTGCACTTCGCTACAGCACCACGGCCTTGGCAGCATTTGCTGTTGTAGCAGTTTCAGGTGTGGCATCTGCTTGGATTCGAATTTCAACCTGGCAAAACCTATTCACGCCTTATGGGCTGATCGTGGTTCTTAAAGTTGCAGTGCTATTAGTTCTAGGCGGCTTCGGCGCTTTTTATCGCCTGCGATTGCTGCGCGGGCAGTCTAGCAAAATCGCTCTGCTGCTAAAGCTGGCAATTTTTGAACTCAGCTTCATGGGTTTGGCTTTTGGTTTAGCGACGGCCTTGGCCCGCACTGCGCCACCTTTTCAACCGAATCTCAGCACATATACGAGCCCTGCCCAGATTCTGACAGGCGAAACTCTGCCACCAGAGCTCACCTTTGTGCGTTATTTCACCGAATACAAGCTCGACTTGATTTGGGCTTTTGTTTCGGCGGCGGGCATCATGCTCTATTGGTTTGGCTTTGCTCGGCTGCGTCGCCGCGGCGACAAATGGCCGGTTGCCCGAGCAATCTCGTTCACCGCTGGCATGCTGTTGCTTTTTTACATCACCAACGGCGCGTTCAACGTTTATGAGCAATACCTTTTTAGTGCTCACATGATGGCGCACATGCTTTTGACCATGGCGGTTCCGCTGTTCTTGGTGCCGGCGGGGCCGGTGACTTTATTGATGCGTTCTTTAGAAAAACGAACGGATGAATCTCGCAACCTGCGCGATTGGGTTTTGTGGGCGGTGCACACAAAATATGCGCGGCTAATCTCTAACCCCCTTTTTGCGGCAACCAACTTTGCGGTTTCGCTGCTGGTCTTTTATTTCACTCCGCTTTTTAGCTGGGCAACTCATGAACACATTGGGCACGAGTGGATGACCGTGCACTTTTTGATCACCGGTTATCTGTTTATTCAAGCGCTGATTGGTATTGATCCGGGGCCAACCAAAGTGGTGTATCCGATTCGATTGATGCTCTTAATTGGCACTCTGACTTTTCACGCCTTCTTTGGTCTAGCGCTGATGACCGGTAACGGTTTGCTTTTAGCCGACTGGTACGGCGCGATGGGTCGCACCTGGGGGCAAAACCCGCTGCAAGACCAGCAAACAGGCGGCGCTATTGCTTGGGGCATCGGCGAGCTGCCGGCCGCGGTGTTAACTTTGATTGTGTCGATTCAGTGGTCGCGTTCTGACGCTCGAGATTCAAAACGGCTAGATCGCAAGAGCGACCGAAGTGGCAACCAAGATTTGCAAGACTATAACGATATGCTTGCTCGTTTGAACAAGCGTGGGGAGCAACGTTAGCGTGCAAGAAATTCAGCTGTCTGATGAGCAGCAAAAACTCTTTGAATACATCGAAAGTACTGAAGCCAACATTTTTGTAACCGGCCGTGCTGGCACAGGCAAGTCGACGCTGCTGAACTACTTGATTTCGCAAACCGCCAAAAAAGTTGTGGTTTGTGCGCCTACTGGCGTGGCCGCTCTAAACGTTGGCGGCACGACCATTCACAGCCTCTTTGGGTTTCCGTTTGGAGTCTTGGGCACTCAAGACATTCGCCGGCACATGAACTCGCGCGTGCGCGAGGTGCTAAAGGCAATCGACGTTCTAGTTATCGACGAAGTGTCGATGGTGAACGCTGACATGATGGATGCAATCAGCACGGCTTTGGGCATCGCTAAAGGTCGAGCTAAGCAGCCATTCGGCGGCGCACAGGTAGTCATGTTTGGCGACCCCTATCAGTTGGCGCCAGTGCCGGGCAATGCCGCCGAAGAACGCGCTCACATGGCCGAAAACTATCAGAGTCACTGGTTTTTCGACGCACACATTTGGCGCGAAACCTCACTAGAGCGGTTTGAGCTGACTGAAATCTTTCGTCAAAGCGATGAAGAGTTCAAAAATATTTTGAATGCGATTCGTGAAGGCAATTGCACCCAAGAAATGCTCGACTATTTGAACCAATGCGGCAACAGGTTTCCGCCACACCCAGATGTGATTCGGTTGGCAACAATAAACGCTGCAGT
>CAISOV010000111.1 GCA_903887175.1 uncultured Micrococcales bacterium | reverse complement strand
AGTCAAACTCGGGTGCTCAGCCAGTGCAACTTTTGCGCAGCCTGAATTTTTCAATCGCACCGGGCGAACGCCTGCTGTTGACCGGGCCGAGCGGATCAGGCAAGTCGACTCTTTTGCGTGCTATTGCGGGCGTGCTTCAACAAACTGAGTCAGGCAACTTTAGCGGCGAACTTTATGTGCGAGGCCGAGCCGGCTTGCTGCTTCAAGACCCGGCAAACTCTTTTGTGGCCGCCCATCTAGGTAGCGAAGTTGCGTTTGGCCCCGAAAACCTTGCCTTGCGTGAATCTGAAATTCGAGCCCGAGTTGCAAATGCCATAAAAGCTGTGGCTCTGCCCTATCAATTTGGGCGACCAACGAACCAGCTTTCTGGCGGCGAGTCGCAACGAATGGCGCTCGCCGGAATCTTGGCCATGGCTCCAGACCTGTTGCTGCTAGACGAGCCGACCAGCATGCTAGATGCTGTCGCGGCGGCGAATGTGTTGGCAGTTATTGCATCTGCCTTGGCAAAGCAGCCAGAGACCGCAGCGGTGATCGTCGACCATGACGCTAATCTTTGGCGCGAACTAGTCAGTCGTGTGCTCGTGCTCGACTCGAGTGGTGCACTGGTCGAAGACCTGCCAATCGAAACTCTTCTAGCTCGCCAAGCAAGTCAAAATAGGCCAGCAGAACAACTTTTTGATTTGGCCTATAAAGCCACGTCAACAGGTGAGGGCAAAATCACGGCACTGGTTGGCCCCAGTGGAGCAGGCAAAACTACAGAGCTGATACGCCAGATGGCCCAGCTGCGCGCAGCCGAGGTAGGTTGGGTGCCTCAACAAGCCGAGTTCACTGTGGCGGGCAACACCCTGTGGCAAAGTGCTACAGCCACGGTGCGCAATCTTGGGCTCGACACAACACTCGCTTCAAGACTGATCGCCCAGCTCGACCTGCAGAGCCAAATCGAGCTAAACCCATACCTTCTTTCGGGTGGTGAGCTGCGACGTCTAGCGCTAGTCAGTGCGTTGGCGCATAATCCGTCGCATTTGATGTTAGATGAACCCACTGTCGGTCAAGATGCCGAAACTTGGCAGGCGGTGGCCGCTGTGGTTCTGGCTGCTCGGCAAGCGGGTGTGCTCGTGACAATGGCTACGCATGATGCGCGGCTGATTGCGCTCGCCGATGAGGTGGTTGAGATTGCCCCGACGGCGGTTGCCCCTATGCAGCCTGAGCGCAGCGGCAATATCACACCCTTGGCAGCCCTTGGGCTTTCGTTTGGCCTGCTGGCAAGCTCGTTTGCAATCGCGAATGCGACCGCTGGCGCTTTGGCGCTTGGTGTCGAGACGGCTTTAGCGTTGGCTTGTTGGCGCATTTTGCCACAGCAGAAAGCCAAGCGGTTTGCGCCGATTTTGATTGCTTTGGCATCGATTTGGCTTTCGAATGCTCTGTTCGCCCAAGGTGGCATCACCTCAGGCGGTCTTGAGCGGGCAACACTTGTGACGCTTAGGGTGGCGTTCTTTGCGCTGCCTAGCGTGGCCCTGGCCAAAGCGCTTCGGCCAACAGAACTTGCGGCAGCGCTGGTCAAATGGTGTCGGTTGCCTGCGCGCCCAGCGGTTGCCGCCGCCGCCGCCTTAGTGAGGCTCGAGTTCATTCAGTGGCAATGGGCAGCTGTGCGCAGTGCTCGTCGGCTGCGTGGCTTTAGCGAAGGTCGCGGGCCACTTGCGCGAACCCATGAGTTCATGGCTAGCTTATTTGCGCTGCTTGTGCAGTCGCTGCGAAGCGCCGGTGAACTCGCAGTTGCCATGCAGGCCAGGGGTTTTGCTGAACCGACCGCTAAGCGACGAACCTGGGTGAAGTTCTAGTTAGCCGACTGAACCGCCGGCGTGAGCTTTAGTAAGGTCGTGAGTGCAAGCGCGATTAGCATCATCTTGGCTGCAGTCAGTGCAAAGCAAAATCAAGTTGCGGCAGGCTAAGTTTGCGCAGTTGTGAAACTTGCTGGTTGGGGTGTGACACTTTTCGCACTGGCCGATTGGTTTGGTGTCTTCGGTGAAATCAACGTTCATGCGCTTGTCGAACACATAGAGCGAACCCTGCCAAAGCCCTTTGTCGCCAAACTTTTCGCCGTATCGAACGATGCCGCCTTCGATCTGATACACCTCTTTGAAGCCACGATTAATCATCACCGAAGACAAAATCTCACAACGGATTCCCCCGGTGCAGTAGGTGACAATCGGCTTGTCTTTGAGGTGGTCGTATTTGCCTGACTCAAATTCGGCTACAAAGTCACGCGTGGTTTCAACATCGGGCACGATGGCATTTTTGAATTTGCCAATTTTGGCTTCGAAAGCGTTGCGACCGTCGAAGAACACGACTTCGTCGCCACGTTCAGCCACCAGTTGGTTTACCTGAGCAGGTTTGAGGTGAACGCCACCGCCTACCACGCCTTTTTTATCGACAACAAGTTCACCAGGAGCACCGAAGGTCACGATCTCGTCGCGCACCCGAATTCTCAAACGCGGAAAATCGTCGCCAAGGCCGTCTGACCACTTGAAGTCGATTTTGCGAAATCCTGGGTACTCTTTGGTGGCTCGGACATACTTTTTTAGAGCCGACATGTCGCCACCAAGAGTGCCGTTGATGCCGTGCTTCGAAATCAAAATGCGACCTTTGAGGCCAAGGCTTTCGCAAAGAGTCTTTTGCCAAAGGCGCACAGCGTCAGGGTCGCTAAGTGGCGCGAAGCCGTAATACAGAATGATTTTTTGTAGTTCCACAATCTAAATTCTACCGCTGCGAGGGTTTCGGCGAAATAGGGTGCGCGTTCCACGATTTATCTGCCTAGGATATTCCTTATGACTGAGATAATCAATGAAGCTTATGAAGCATTTGACCCTGAGTATCGCGCGCAAGATGATCTGTTCCGGCACGTAAATGGAATTTGGCTAAAGAACTACGAGATCGAAGCCGACAAGTCAAACGAGGGCAGCTTTAATGACCTTCGTGACGCGGCCGAACTTGCCGTGCGCAAGATTCTTGAAGAATCTGCCGCCAACCCGCAGCCGGGTGCCAGCCAAAAAGTAGGCGACCTGTTTTCGGCTTTTCTTGACGAGAATCGAGCTAACGAGTTGGGCATGGCTCCGGTGGCCGCCGATCTGAAGTTGATTGACTCGGTTAGAACCATCGACGATGTAACACACCTGCTTGGGCAATATGAGGTCAACGGTTTTGCCGGTCTTTTTGGCGGCTATGTAGACAATGACCCGGGTAACCCTGAGCGATACATCTTCAACCTGTTGCAGGGTGGTTTGGGTTTGCCAGACGAAGAGTATTACCGCGACCCGAAGCATGCAGAAATTCGTGATGCATATATTCCATTTTTGGCACAACTCTTTGGCTTTGCCGGTCTTGCGGCAGCTGAGGCTGACTCTGCTGCGCAAAAAGTTATGGCTTTCGAAACTGAGCTGGCAACTCACCACTGGAACACCGTTGATTCACGCGATGCCGAGAAGACCTACAACCTCTGCGCCTTCAGTCACCTCAAGAGCTTGACACCAACCTTTGACTGGGGCCTTTGGTTGAAGGGTGCGGGCCTTGAAGAGCGAGTCGTTGCCGAAACCGTGGTCATGATGCCTAGCTTCTTTGAAGGCCTAGCTTCGGTTTACAACAACGACAATCTTGAAGTAATCAAGCTTTGGTTGAAGACCAAGGTCGTCAACTCTATGGCGCCTTATCTGCACGATGAATTGGTCAACGCGCGGTTTGATTTCTATGGCAAAAAACTAAACGGCACGCCTGAACTTCGAGCACGCTGGAAACGCGCGGTGGGCCTGGTTGAAGATTCACTGGGTGAGGCCATTGGTGAGGTTTATGTTGAAAGACACTACCCACGCGAGGCTAAGGCCCAAATGGACGACCTGGTCTCATGGCTGATCGAGGCTTATCGCCAAAGTATTACGAATTTGGAATGGATGTCACCAGAGACCAAAACTAAGGCTCTGATCAAGCTCGACAAGTTTGATACTCAGATTGGTTACCCAAAAAAGTGGCGCGATTATT
>CAISOV010000110.1 GCA_903887175.1 uncultured Micrococcales bacterium | reverse complement strand
GCCTCGGCTTATTTGATAGCAACCACCGGCCGCCCTGGCCCGGTTTTGGTTGACATCACTAAAGACGCGCAGAACGCCAAGGTGCCCTTCATTTGGCCGCCAAAAGTTGATCTGCCTGGCTATAAGCCGGTCTCAAAGCCGCACGGCAAGCAGATTCAAGCAGCAGCTCAAATGATTGTTGAGGCTAAACGCCCAGTGCTTTATGTTGGCGGTGGCGTGATTCGCGCCGGCGCAAACAAAGAGCTACTCAAACTTGCCGAGCTAACTGGCGCACCGGTTGTGACCACCTTGATGGCTCGCGGGGCGTTCCCTGACAGCCACCACCAAAACTTGGGCATGCCCGGAATGCACGGCACCGTGCCAGCGGTCACCGCTTTGCAAAAGTCAGACCTGCTGATCACTTTGGGTGCGCGTTTTGACGACCGTGTTACCGGCGAGGTCAAGAGCTTTGCAACCGGCGCAAAAGTTATTCACGTTGACATTGACCCTGCCGAAATCGGCAAGATTCGCTTTGCTGATGTTCCAATCGTTGGCGATGCCAAAGAAGTTATCAGCGAGCTGAACGACGAGCTAACAGCCATGCTCGGGGGCACAAAGCCAGACACCAGCGACTGGTGGAGCTTTATTGACGGCTTGCTTGAGCGGTATCCGTTGGGTTATCTGCCGGCTTCAGATGGCAAGTTGACTCCACAGCACGTTATTGAGCGCATCGGTGAGCTAAGCGGCCCAGAAGCAATTTATGCAGCTGGCGTTGGGCAGCACCAAATGTGGTCAGCGCAGTTCATCAAATACGAGCGCCCAAACTCGTGGTTGAACTCAGGCGGCGCCGGCACCATGGGCTATGCCGTGCCAGCAGCAATGGGTGCCAAAGTTGGTCAGCCAGATCGTTTGGTTTGGGCTATCGACGGCGATGGTTGTTTTCAGATGACTAACCAAGAGTTAGCAACCTGTGCGATCAACAACATTCCAATCAAGGTTGCAATCATCAATAACTCTTCATTGGGCATGGTTCGCCAGTGGCAGACACTGTTCTATAACGAGCGCTATTCAAACACCGACCTAAACACCGGCACCGACACCATCATGATTCCTGACTTCGTCAAACTTGCCGAAGCCTACGGTTGCCTCGGAATTCGCGTTGAAAAAGAAGAAGAAATTGACGCAGCTATCAAGCTTGCAATCGAAACCAACGACCGCCCAGTGGTCATTGACTTCATTGTTAGTCGCGACGCTATGGTTTGGCCGATGGTTACAGCCGGTGTTTCAAACGACGAAGTTCAATATGCGCGCGATGCTGCGCCTGTCTGGGACGGCGAGGAGTAGAAATGTCAAAACACGTACTTTCGCTATTGGTTGAAGACAAACCGGGCCTACTAACCCGCGTTGCCAGTCTTTTTGCACGCCGCGGCTTCAATATTGAATCGCTGGCTGTGGGCACCTCAGAAATCGTCGGTCTTTCGCGCATCACCGTAGTGGTGAGTGTTGAAGGCGCGCCGCTAGAGCAGGTTACCAAGCAGCTCAACAAACTCATCAACGTAATCAAAGTGGTTGAGCTTGAGCCAGATCAAGCAGTTCAGCGTGACCACATGCTAATCAAGGTTAAAACCGACGCAACCACTCGTTCTCAAGTGTTAGAAGCGGTAACCTTGTTTAGAGCCCGAGTAATCGACGTCGTCGCAGACGCCGTGATTATCGAAGTCACTGGTGACACTGCAAAGTGCGCCGCACTGATCAAGGTTCTTGAACCTTTCGGCATCAAAGAACTTGTTCAATCAGGTGTATTGGCAATGAGCCGTGGCTCAAAGTCAATGACCGAAAAAGTTCTCAAATAAGCTTGGCCGCCTTGCGGTCATCCGTGTAAAAAACCAGCAAGCTTTTAGCAACCAATAAACAAGGAGAAATCATGGCTGAAATCTTTTATGACAAAGATGCCGACCTATCAATCATTCAGGGCCGCAAAGTAGCCGTTATCGGTTATGGCTCACAGGGCCACGCACACTCGCTGAACCTAAAAGACTCAGGTGTTGACGTAGTAGTAGGTCTTCAGCCTGGCTCGAAGAGCAAAGCAACTGCTGAAGAGCAGGGCCTAAAGGTTCTAACCCCAAGTGAAGCTGCCGAATGGGCAGACGTAATCATGATCTTGACCCCAGACCCTGCCCAGCGCCACTTGTATGTCACTGACATTGAGAAGCACCTAACTGCTGGCAAGGCACTTGTTTTTGGTCACGGCTTCTCAGTTCGCTATGGCTACATCAAGCCGCCAACCGACGTTGACGTGTTTCTAGTTGCACCAAAGGGTCCAGGCCACTTGGTTCGTCGTGAATACTTGGCTGGCAAGGGTGTTCCAAACCTTATCGCCATCGAGCAAGATGCTTCAGGTCACGCATTTGACCTAGCTCTTAGCTACTCAAAGGCAATCGGTGGCACCCGTGCCGGCACCATCAAGACCACCTTCACCGAAGAGACCGAAACCGACTTGTTCGGCGAGCAGGCAGTTCTTTGCGGTGGCGCTTCGCAGCTCATTCAGTATGGCTTCGAAACCCTAACCGAAGCTGGTTACCAGCCAGAGGTTGCCTACTTTGAGGTTCTTCACGAGCTAAAGCTCATTGTTGACCTTATGTATGAAGGTGGCATTGCCAAGCAGCGCTGGTCAGTTTCAACCACCGCTGAATACGGCGACTACATCTCAGGCCCACGCGTTATCGGCCCAGACGTTAAAGAGCGCATGCGCGATGTTCTAACTGACATTCAAGACGGCACTTTTGCACGTCGCTTCATTGCTGACCAAGATGCCGGCGCCCCAGAGTTCAACGCGCTGCGCGCAAAGGGCGAGGCTCACCCAATCGAAGCTGTTGGCCGCGAACTTCGCAAGCTATTCAGCTGGTTGCGCAGCTCAGACACCGAAAAAGACTACGTCGAAGGTTCAACCGGTCGCTAGTCGATCGACAACCTCGGTTTTAGAAAAACCCCGTCACATTGGTGGCGGGGTTTTTCTAATTGCGGGCGAAGATCTTTTCGACGAGACCTGAGGTGAACGAGCGCTCGTTGACTTGAGTGAAGTTGGCCAAAGCCGACGCGATGGGGTCGGCCGACTTCGTGTCAGCGCCTTGAGCGCCAGGGGTGCTCGTGAGGTCGAAGAGCGCAACACCACCGCCCAAGACGTCAGGTGTGACAAAGAGTCTAACCACGTCGAGCAGGTTGGCATCTAACATCTGTTTCACGACTGAGGCACCACCAAAAACAAACACCAACGAGTTAGCGTCTTTGGTTAGGGCTGTCACCTGGTTGTGAATGGTTGCTGCGATTTCGGCGATTTCACCGCCCAAGAAATAAACATTTGGGTCGGTGACTCCGTCGAAGCGTGCTGAGTTTGAAGTGAGCACAAAAGTTGGCAGCATGCGAGGCTCGTTGCCGATAGCCTGCAGTTCGAATGCAAAGGTCTCGGCGCCCATCAAGACGCCTGAGCAGCTCGACATGAGTTCAAAGAACCCATAGTCATCGCCGCCGGTTAGGTATTTTTCAGCCCAAGCCATGTCGCCTTCGGGGCCGGCGATGAACCCGTCGCTGCTAACGGCTGCATAAAAGATGAACTCTGTCACGGGTTAAGCCTAAAGTGCCAAGTTGAGCTTGACGAGCGGGCGGGTCTTGATGTCGCGCACAAAATCGCTTTCGGCGCGGCTCCACTCGAGCGCAGAGGCAAACTGCACGTTGATCTCGCGGCCGAGCAGGTCTTCGGCTTTGGCGGCAGCGCGCGAGGCTTCGATGCGGCTGACCTGGCCGATTAGCAAGAGGTCGACTTCGCGAGGTTCGGGGCCCAATTGGCGCGAGAGGCGAGCAGCCCATGAGCCAAAGAGAAACGCGTGATCGATGCCGTCGAGGTGGGCTAGGGCTGCCGGCAATACGGCGGCTGGGCCATAACTGAAACTCACGATTTGGCTGATGGCGTCGAACAGCAGGTGTTCACGGTTGGCTTGAATCAAGCGGGCTCGACCAAAAGTTTTTTGAATCACAACTTGCGCGTCAAGCAAGCGGTCAACTTCGCGCATTGCCGTGGGCAGGCTGGTGCTTGCAAACTCAGCAAGCTGAGTGATGGTGAAAAGCTCTTCGGCGTTCATAAAAAGGTCGGCAAGAATCAAGCCTTGAGTGTCGCTTTTAAGCAGGGGAGACAATCCTGCGGCCTTGACTTTCATAAAAACAAGTGTAACTAACATTTATTGAAACTTGAAAAGTAGATATTAGTGATTTTGATTCATAAGATAGATGAAGTTGACCAAAAAGGAGCCCAACCATGAGCAAGCCAATCGTTCTAATCGCAGAAGAGCTATCACCTGCAACCGTCGAAGCCCTAGGCCCAGACTTTGAAGTTCGCAACGTTGACGGCACCGACCGCGCCGCCCTGCTGGCTGAGCTAGCCACAGCCGACGCGATCTTGGTTCGCTCAGCAACTCAGGTTGACGCCGAGGCAATCGCGGCAGCGCCAAAGCTCAAGGTTGTGGCTCGCGCGGGTGTTGGTCTTGACAACGTTGACATCAAAGCAGCCACCGCTGCTGGCGTAATGGTTGTGAACGCCCCGACCTCAAATATTATTTCGGCAGCCGAATTGGCCATTGGTCAGTTGTTTGCGCTAGCTCGCTTTATTCCAGACGCCAACGCAAGCCTCAAGGCAGGGGAGTGGAAGCGCAGCAAGTTCACCGGCGTTGAGTTCTTTGAAAAGACCATCGGCATCGTTGGCCTCGGCCGCATCGGTGCTCTAGTGGCACAGCGTCTTGCTGGCTTTGGTGTTGAACTAATCGGATACGACCCATACATCACCCCAGCTCGCGCCGAGCAGATTGGCGTGCGCCTAGCGACCCTTGAAGAAGTCATGAAGCAGTCAGACTTCATCACCATTCACATTCCGAAGACTCCCGAAACCACAGGCCTTATCGGCGCTAAAGAGTTCAAACTTGCTAAGCCAAACCTGCGCATTGTTAACTGCAGCCGCGGTGGCATCATCGACGAGACCGACCTCTATGAGGCGCTCAAGTCGGGTCAGATTGCCGGCGCCGGTCTCGACGTGTTCGTTCACGAGCCACCAATTGGCAACCCACTTTTGACTCTCG
The DNA here is from genome assembly GCA_903887175.1 of uncultured Micrococcales bacterium. Taxonomy (GTDB): domain Bacteria; phylum Actinomycetota; class Actinomycetes; order Actinomycetales; family Microbacteriaceae; genus Rhodoluna. The sequence goes on along the minus strand of CAISOV010000110.1, from coordinate 17,681 downwards.
AAAACATTGTTGTCACCCCGCACCTTGGAGCGTCAACCGACGAAGCCCAAGAGAAGGCTGGCATCTCGGTTGCCAAGTCGGTTCGCCTAGCACTTGCTGGCGACCTCGTGCCTGACGCCGTGAACGTTGCCGGTGGCAACATCGACGCATCGGTAAAACCCGGCATCTCACTAATGGAGAACATGGGTCAAATTTTGTTCGGTCTATCAGACGGCAACGTCAAGGCGATTGAGGTTGAGGTGCGCGGTGAGATTGCAGCACACGATGTATCCGTTTTGAAGCTTGCTGGGCTAAAGGGCTTCTTTCAGAACGCTGTTACCGAGCAGGTTTCTTATGTCAACGCGCCACTGCTAGCCGAGGCTCGCGGTGTTGACGTGAAGCTCGTGGTTGACGCTCACAGTGATGAATATCGCAACGTGACCAGCATCAAGGCAACCCTCGCCGACGGCACCACAGCTTCGGTTTCGGGCACCGTGATTGGCCCTAAGCACCACCAAAAGATTGTGAACATCAACGGATACGACGTTGAACTCGCCGTAGCCGAACACATGGTGCAGATGGTTTACACCGACCGCCCAGGCATCGTGGCAATCTATGGCAAGGCGTTTGCCGAGGCCGGCATCAACATTGCCGCCATGCAAATCGCCCGTCAACAAAAAGGCGGCAAGGCGCTATCGGTCATCACTGTTGACAGCAAAGTTGACAACGCCGTGCTTGAGCAGGTGCGCCAGGCAATCGAAGCTGACGTGCTTCGCGCCATCGACATCAACATGTAACGAGTTAGATTTCAACTATGGATTCTTCTTATTGGAACGCAAAGTTCGACACTGACGACTACATCTACACCACGGTGGTCAATCGGTTCGTCAAGGAATATTGCGAACCATTGATTGCCAAGCAGCCTAAGGGCAAGATGATTGACCTTGCCGGGGGCGAGGGCCGCAACTCAATCTGGTTCTCTGAGCAGGGCTGGCAATCAGAGAACATCGACTGGTCAAAGAAAGCGCTGAGCAAGTCGCTCAAACTCGCTGAAGAGCGCGGAGTCTCAGAGCTTCACTTCGCCCACATTGCCGATGCCACCGGCTTTGAGTCAGTGCTAACCCCGGTTGACATCGGCGTGGTTGCCTACCTGCAGGTGCCTCACCAAGACCTAGCCGACGCGCTCGACACTTTGGTCGACAACGTTCGCAAGGGCGGGCACATTCTGGGTGTTTGGCACGCTCGTGAAAACCTAGCTGACGGATACGGCGGCCCACGCGACGCAGCCGTGCTGCCCTCGGTCGAGACACTCACCGAAATTTGCGCCGACCTGCCAGTCGAAATCGAGGTGCTGACTAACCGCGATGGCCAGGTGCAAACCAACGATGGCTTAAAGCCTTCAATCACGGTTGTGCTTTTGGCTCGTCGCCTCTAAAACCCGCGTTAGATAAGAGTAAAGTTGACTTCAATCAACTGTTTTGGAGCGACAAATTGACGCGTGAATACAAACTTGCAGTAATCGGTGGCGACGGCATTGGGCCTGAGGTCACAGCTGTTGCGCTTGAAGCAATCGATCGTGCCACGCGCGGTTCTGGCGTGAGCTTTAACCTCACCGATTATGACCTCGGCGCTCGCCGTTACAACGCCACGGGCGATACTTTGACCGAGGCCGACATGGATTCTTTGCGCAAAAACGACGCAATCTTGTTAGGCGCAATCGGCGACCCTTCGGTGCCATCAGGTGTGCTTGAGCGTGGCTTGCTTTTGAAGTTGCGATTTGCTTTCAACCACTACATCAACCTGCGCCCAACTAAGTTGTTCCCAGGAGTGGTTAGCCCTTTGGCTAACCCTGGCAACGTTGACTTTGTTGTGGTTCGCGAAGGCACCGAAGGCCCATATGTGGGCAACGGTGGCGCGATTCGCCAGGGCACCCCTCACGAGGTTGCAAACGAGGTTTCGGTCAACACCGCCTTTGGTGTTGAGCGCACCGTTCGCTATGCATTCGAGCTAGCAGCCACTCGCGACCGCAAGCACGTCACACTGGTGCACAAGCACAACGTTTTGGTTCACGCCGGCTGGTTGTGGCAGAACACCGTGACTAAGGTTGCCGCTGAATACCCTGGCATCACACATGATTATCTTCACATCGACGCCGCCACCATCTTTATGGTGACCGACCCTGAGCGTTTCGATGTAATCGTGACCGATAACTTGTTTGGCGACATTCTCACCGATCTTGCCGCAGCCATCGGCGGCGGCATCGGCCTAGGCGCATCGGGCAACATCAACCCCGAGGGCGAGTGGCCAAGCATGTTCGAGCCAGTTCACGGCTCGGCACCAGACATTGCAGGCAAAAACCTAGCCGACCCAACCGCCGCCGTGCTTTCGGCAGCGATGCTTTTGCGTCACCTCGAAAACCCGGTTGCAGCCGCTCGCATCGAGCGTGCAGTAGCCATCGACCTAGCAAGCCGCGGCGAAGCAAAGCGCAGCACGAGCGAAGTGGCAGCAGCCATTTTCGCGCAGCTTTAGGGCGAGCAGCGGGCATCCGTTTAAAAGTTTTATAGCGTTTCAAAAAATAGAAAGAGTGCGATCATGGCCGATCAAACCTATGAATGGACGGTAGTCCACAGCGAAAACAAGCTGCCTGCCGCAGAGCGCGAGGCGATTCTTGACGCCCCAGTGTTCGGCACCAAGTTCACCGACCACCAGGTGGTTGTGACGTGGGAGCAGGGCAAGGGTTGGCACTCGCCGAGCGTTATTCCTTATGGGCCGATTCTTATGGACCCAGCCGCGGCTGTGCTGCACTATGGCCAAGAGATTTTTGAGGGCATTAAGGCCTACCGTCACCAAGATGGTTCGATCTGGACTTTTCGCCCAGAAATGAACGCCTTGCGCCTGCAGAAGTCGGCACACCGTTTGGCGCTGCCAGAAGTTCCGGTTGAAATTTTTGTTGAGAGCCTGCGCCAGCTAATCGCGGTTGACGGCGACTGGGTGCCACAACCTGTCAACGAAAAGACCCTCTATATTCGCCCGTTTGAGATTGCTGCCGAAACCTTCTTGGGTGTTCGCCCAGCTCAGCGCGCCGAATATCGCGTGATTGCTTCGCCGGTTGGCCCGTATTTCACTGGGGGAGTCAAGCCGGTAAAAATTTGGATCGCCCTTGACTCAGCGCGCGCTGGTCGTCACGGCACCGGTGAGGCCAAAACTGGTGGCAACTATGCTGCGTCGCTTCTTGCACAATCAGAGGGTTATGACAACGGCTGCTCGCAGGTGCTCTTTTTAGACGCCGAAAGCGCAACCTATATCGAAGAGCTCGGTGGCATGAACCTGTTCTTCGTTTATCGAGATGGCCACGTGGCCACCCCCTGGCCTCGACGGCACAATCTTGCACGGTATCACCCGTGACTCGGTGATTCAGCTAATCAAAGACCGCGGTCGTGAGGTTCAAGAGCGCAAAATCACCCTCGACGAGGTGCGCTCAGGTGTTGCCTCGGGCGACATCGTTGAGATTTTTGCTTGTGGCACCGCAGCAGTTATCACCCCGGTTGGCCAACTAAAGAGCCGCGTCGAAACCATTGGCGCCGAAGACCCTGAGCCAGGCGAGCTAACCGTTTCGCTTCGCGAAGAGCTAACCGGCATTCAATATGGCACTGTCGAAGATCGCCACGGCTGGTTGGTTAAGCTCAGCTAATGAAGGTTGCGCGTTTTAGCCAGGGCGACGAAGTTCGGTTTGGTGTGCTTGACGGCCCAGAGTTGGTCGTTCTAAAGGGGCACCCAATAGTCAACGGATACGAGCCGTCGGGCGAGCGTGTGCCGCTAAAAGAGGTCAAGCTTTTGGCCCCGTCGATTCCTTCAAAAATCGTTTGCGTCGGCAAGAACTATTTGGCGCACATAGCCGAAATGGGTCATGGCTCTGTTGGCAGCGAGCCAACGATTTTTCTAAAGCCATCAAGTTCAATCGTTGGCCCTGGCGACAACATCTTTTTGCCCGCTCAAAGTCAGCAGGTTGAACTCGAGGTTGAGTTAGCGCTCGTGATTGGCGCGCTCACCCGCAACGTTTCACCCGAAGACGCTTTGCAATATGTCTGGGGTTTCACCGTGGCAAACGATGTGACCGCCCGCGACCTTCAAGCTAGCGATGACCAGTGGGCTCGCTCAAAGTCGTTCGACAGTTTCTGCCCAATCGGCCCATGGCTTGAAACCGAGTTCATTCCCGAAGACCAAATGATCGAAAGCCGCATCAACGGCGAGGTTGTGCAAAGTTCAACCATCGACCAAATGATTTTCACAGTGCCGCAAATCGTAAGTTACATCAGCCACAACATGACCTTGCTGCCCGGCGATGTAATCATCACCGGCACCCCAGCAGGCATTACCAAAATCAACTCGGGCGACATCATCGAGTGCGAGGTTGAGGGCGTTGGCACGCTCATCAACCAGGTTGCCTAAAAGCCGATTCTTTAGCGCTTCGGCGCTCCGTTACTCGCCGACCGGGGCTGCAGGTGCGTGACCGGTAGCCACGCGAGCTGGCAACGCCCAAATCAACAAGAACGAGAGCAGAGCCAAACCTGTGCTCACTGCTAGGCCGTTGGCTGCGGCGGTAGCCCATCCGTCAGCAATGTCTTTTAGCGAGCCCTGCTGAGTTTTGGCCACCATGGTGAGGCTGCCAAATAGCACCGAGCCAACCACGGCCACACCAATCGCATTGCCCACGCGCTGCATCGTGTTGACTACACCTGACGCCGAGCCGGCATCTTGCCGCTCAACCGTTGCAACGATGAACTGCGCATTGGGCGCCAAGAAAAGGCCGTTGCCGAGGCCGCCGATAAGCATGCTTGGCAAGAGAATCCAGTTGGTTAGACCGGTTGGGTCAAGGTTGGTCAAAATCAACCACAGACTGCCCAACGAGATCGTTACCAGTGCCAAACCAAGTGCCAAAGCATTTCGGCCAAAGCGTGCTGCCATGCGTTGGCTCTGCTGCGAGCCGATTACCGTGCCGATTGCAAACGGCAACGAAACTAAGCCGGTCTCTAGCGCAGAGTGGTGCAAGCCAGCCTGCCAGAACAGCGACAGGCTAAAGAAGATGCTGGTGAAGCCCGCGAAATAAACCATCGCCAAAATGGTGCCGAGGGTGAAGTTAGCGTGCGCATACAGGCGCGGTGGCACAAGTGGGTTGCGGCCGCGTTTTGCATAGGCGACCTCCCACAGCGCAAAGAGCACAAAAATAATCAAACCGCCAGCGATTGAAAGGAACGTCCATAGCGGCCAGTTTTCTTCTTGGCCCTGAATAAGTGGCACGAGAATCGCGGTCAGACCACCGGCAACCAAAACCACACCAACCCAGTCGAGCCCAACATTGACGTGCTCGGCGTCGTGGGCTGGTAGGTAGAGCGCGGCGGCTATCACAGTTGCGATGCCGATTGGAATGTTCACAAAGAACACCCAGCGCCAACCGTCAGCCTCGCCAAAAGCCTGAATCAAAAGGCCACCCGCGATTGGGCCAAGTGCGGTTGAAACACCAATGGTTGCGCCCATGAAAGCAAAAGCTTTGCCGCGATCTTTGCCGTGAAAAAGGGTTTGAATAAACGCGGTCACAGCCGGCAAAAAGATGCCGCCGGCAAGACCTTGAACCACGCGTGCTATTACGATTTGAGGGTCGTTTTGAGCCACGCCACACGCCACGCTGGCAATAGTGAACAAAGCAACACCGATTAGATAAACCCATTTGTGGCCAAAGCGGTCGCCTAGACGACCGGCAGGAATCAGCGCCAAACCAAATGTCAACGCATAGCCCGAGATGATCCACGACAATGTTGATTCGCTGGCGTTTAGGCTGGTTCGAATGCTCGGCAAAGCTACGTTGACAATCGAGGTGTCGAGCAGCGCAATAAACATGCCTGCTAGAAGAATGCCGAGGGCGAGCCAATTGCGTTTAGTTGGGGCTGTCGGTTCAAAGTTTGCGGTGGTCATGGTTTGCCTAACGTTTTTTGCTCGGGTCGATGCGAGTCGCGACCTATAAAAGATTCCTTTGATACCAACCTAGATGCTCGCAAGGTATTCCCTCGGCATAGGCTTGATTCATGCACTCGATGTTTCGCCACTATGCGCTTCATGCGGTTTTTGCGGCCTTCGCCGCTTCGATCGCCATGCTCGTGGCTGGGGTTTGGGCGACAATCGTGATTGCTGGGCCGATTCTGCCAAGTTTGATTGATGCGAGAAACCAAAACGCTTGGGCGCACAGTGACGAATTGAGCGTGTTGGTTTTAGTAATCACAGCCACCGGAATGTTCGTTGCACTCTATGGTTTTGCGGTAGCGCGCATTCTGGTTGCTTTAAAGCGCGAGCGCGTTTCTGATGTTCAAGGCGGCGGGTGGCAGCTAATCGTGCCAAGCGTGCTTGCTGTCTTTGTGGGCACGGTCATGGCTTTTGCGCTAAACCCACTCTTTGGCTTGGTTGCTCTGGCGAGCCTTTGGCCGCTGCTCGCCGCTTGGCGAGTTGCCCGGCCGTTTCAGCCGCCCAAGTTCGACTGACCCCACCCGAGTAGCTTTGGCTACCCTCGCGGTAGAATTGACCACATTATGACTTCTGCGATTACCGCCCCTTTTTCAACCGCAATCGGCGCCGATGTGCGTGTGCGTTTTTGCCCTTCGCCAACTGGCACGCCTCACGTTGGTTTGGTGCGAACCGCGCTGTTTAACTGGGCTTATGCGCGTCACACGGGCGGCACGTTTGTGTTTCGCATCGAAGACACCGATGCTGAGCGTGACAGCGAAGAGAGCTACGAGATGATTCTTGAGGCGCTTCGCTGGCTTGGTTTGAACTGGGACGAAGGCATTGAGGTTGGCGGCCCGAACGAACCTTATCGTCAGAGCGAACGCAGCCACATTTATGCCGAAGTTATCGAAAAGCTGAAGGCTAGCGGACACGTTTATGAGAGCTACCTCACCGGCGAAGAGATTGATGCGCGCAACGCGGCTAACGGGCGTGCGAAGCAGCTTGGCTATGACAACTCTGAGCGCGACCTAACTGAAGAGCAACGGGCGGCATATCGCGCCGAAGGTCGTAGCCCGGCATTGCGCCTGCGTCTGCCCGACACCGACATCAAGTTCACCGACTTGGTGCGCGGCGAAATCACGTTCCCCGTCGGCAGTTTTGCTGACTTTGTTTTGGTTCGCCCAAATGGCCAGCCGCTTTATACACTGGTGAATCCGGTTGACGATGCGCTGATGGGTGTAACCCACGTGCTTCGCGGTGAAGACCTGCTCTCATCAACCCCGCGCCAGATCGCACTTTATAACGCGCTCTATGAAGCCGGCGTCGCCAAGTTCATTCCGCAGTTCGGGCACCTGCCCTATGTAATGGGCGAGGGCAACAAGAAGCTGTCGAAGCGCGACCCCGAGTCAAACCTCTTTCACCACCGCGACCGTGGCTTTGTGCCCGAAGGCCTTTTGAACTACCTTGCGCTGTTGGGCTGGGGCATCAGTGCCGACCGCGATATTTTTAGTCTGGATGAACTGGCCAGCGCGTTTGACGTCGCCAACGTCAACCCAAACCCGGCTCGCTTTGACCTCAAAAAGGCCGAGGCGATCAACTCGGCGCATATTCGTTTGCTGGGCGCCGAAGATTTCGCTTCGCGCCTCGTGCCCTACCTGCAGAGCGCTGGCGTGGTTGGTGCAACGTTGACCGCCCGTGAAAGTGCGATTTTGGCCGAGGCTGCCCCGCTGATTCAAGAGCGCATCATCGTGCTCAGCGAAGCCGCGCCAATGCTGGGTTTCTTGTTTGTTGAGGGCAAAGACATCGTTGTCGAAGACGATGCAAAGGCTGGTTTGCCGGCAAACACCGGCGCGATTCTTGAGGCTGCGGTTGCTGCGCTCGAGCCGATTGCCGAGCACGATTTTGTCACCTTGCACATTCAAGCTGCGCTGCAGCTTGCCTTGATCGAACAGCTTGGCGAAAAGCCGCGCAACGCTTTTGGTCCGCTGCGCACTGGCATCTCAGGTCGTCGAATCTCGCCGCCGCTATTTGAGTCGATGCAGATTTTGGGCAAAGCCGAAACTTTAGCTCGCTTGCGCGCCTTTGCTGCCACCAAAGGTTAGTTGTTTGCCAGCGCAAACGCCGAACCGCTAAGATAGAGAGTCGGGTCTGACCCGAAAAATACTCTGGGGTATGGTGTAATTGGCAACACGAAGGTTTCTGGATCCTTTGTTCTTGGTTCGAGTCCAGGTACCCCAGCAATAACAAAACCGCTCATTTTGGGCGGTTTTGTTGCTTTAACAGCGGGTAGCATTTTCTTATGATTGCAATAATCGCAGCAGTTTTCGCCTTCGCAGCCACTCTCATTGTGGCGTTGTTTTATTTTGCTCTCGCCTTCGGGGCGCCCATGGGCGAATATGCGTTTGGCCGTCAGTTAGCCAACACCGCTGCCATCTTTAATGCCAAAGCTGGCCGCGTTTTAGGCGGCTTGCACCGTCTGATGAGTGCTTTCACTGGGTTATTCTTTTTGGCAATCGCTGGGCACTACGCATCAATGCTGACTTGGCTGCCAAGCTTGCTTGACGCTCATGGCAGAGCCTACGTTTTGTGGGGTCTCACCGGTCTTTGGGCGCTGTGGCTTGTTTCGAATCTCACAACCAAAAACCAGCAAGAAAAGCGCATGTTCACTGGCATCAGCGGCGCTCTTGTGGTTGCAAATGTGCTGATTTTGGTGTTTTATCGCCTCGGCTAAAGCTTGCCGCCAGACCTTTTTCAGGCAGCGCTTCTCTAAACCGTGATCGACTCGCCGTCGAGCAAGTAGGTGAATTCACCGCCACCAGCCTCAGTCGATGATTGCACCCGAGAATTATTCAGTGCGTGGCCTCGGTCGCTCAAAAGGGCGTTGTGGGTGGCAAAACTGCGTTTAGGTTGCACGGCCGTCACGAAGTCGATCACGTCACCAATCTTGAGCCAAGGGGCTGAGGTTGGCACTGCCAGAACATCAACCGGTCGATCGGGCAGGGTGTAGCTGTCGCCAGGGTAATAAACCTGGCCGTTGACCATCACTGCGCAGTTTTGAACCAGAGGGTAACTGCGGTGAATCTCGGCGTGAAGGTCGCCAAAAAATTCGAATGTGAAGTTGTCGTCTGCATAAAAATCTGCGTGATGCACTGCCACGGTGTCATAGCTGGTGCCCCGAACTTCGGCTGCTTTTGCTAGACGGGCGCAGACTTCGTCAACGCTATAGATTTTGGGTGGTTTGCGACCAGCGGCCACCTGCCGGGCTGTGATTGCATCGATCTGGTCTTCAAAGCAGTGATCGTCGTGTTGGTGAGTGATCACAATAGCCCGAACATTCTCAACCTCGCCCATTGGCTCTGTATAAAACCCTGGGTCGAGCAGAACCCGCTCGCCATCGACTTCAAACTCGAGGCAGGCGTGACCGTGCTTAGTTATTTTCATAACGTTATTGTCGCTCATTTAGCGGTCTGAGTGCTCGAGCAAGTGTGGCGTTCTAAGCTTGGGTTCGATGAAACAAAATGCACCTGAAGCCGGTCGCCCACTTTTTGCAGTGCTGCGCGCCTTTTTTGTGATTCCCGCAAAGTTGTTGCGAGCTGCCTTCTTTTGGCTGGCTAAACCGGTGCTTGGCCACCCTATTTTTACTTGGATTCTCACTGGCGCGACAGCTGCCACCTTTGCGGGCGAAGCGCTAAACCTGGTTTCAGACTCAAGTGAAAGAACAGTCATTGACTATTGGCTTGCTCTGGCACTTTGGGTTTTTGCCAGTGTTGTCGGCCCACTGTTTATCAGGTTCATCAACCGCAGGTCTGTCGGCATCACTGCCGCGCGTCGCCAGTGGGCCGCCAGCATCACGGCTGCGAGTCAACTTATTTGGGTGGGTCTAACGGCGCTTTTCTGGTTATGCAACTCAAACAAATTTGGTTTCGGTTCACCTGCGCCAGTGCACGGGCTTTTGGCTTCGCTGCTGCTGTTGCCAAGCTTTTCACTGAACCTGATCTTGTTGCAACGCGGGCAGCGCGACCAAGGTTTTGACGCCGACGTTATTTTGGTGAATAAGACTGGCACTCTGACAACCGGCAACCGCAAACTTGCTTTCATAAAAGTGGCAGCCAATAGTCGATTAAGAAATCAAGATGCCGTTCTTGCCCTTGCCGCTGGGGTCGTCAGCGATGCTTCAGATGATCTTGCGAAGGCGATTCTTGATCGCGCCAAGCGTCGAAAAATCGATCCGGTTGAGGTCAAAGATGTGATGAGCATCGCAGGCCTTGGCAGGGCTGGTCGACTCGAAGGTTCGCGAGTTGTGTTGGGCGGGCCCGATCAGCTGGTGTCGCACAACACGCGAATCGAAGTCGTTGACCTGGTGCGCGCCGACCAAGCGAACACCGAGGGCCAGACAGTTCTGTACCTATTGATTGACGGCGACCTTTGCGGTTACCTAGGTTTTGCTGATCAGGTTCGCAACGACGTCAAATTCTTTGTGCACCTTTTGCAATACCGACGCAAGCGAGTGCTGGTTTATAGCGGTGACGCTCATGAAACTACAAAATATGTTGCTAACCAGCTTGACTGTGACGGCTTTTATGGCGAGGTTTTGCCTCATGAACACGACAACCTAATCGAGAAAATTAGCAGTGATGGTTCTGTGATTCTTGAGAGCAACGATTTGTCGGCGACGGCACTGCAGGTTGAACGTGCGGTGCGCGATCGCAGGTTGCAGTGGGTAACAGTTTTGGTGTCGTTGGTAACCCCAGTGGTTGGGCTAATTTTGGGCGCCGTGAAATTGATGGGCTCTGTTAGGCCCAGCATTTTGCTGCCGGCAGCCGATGTTGCTTTCGGCCTACTTTTTGCGATGGCTCTGATAGCTATCAGCCGCAAAATATGGCTGCTAGTGCCTAAAACTATTAGCCAAGCAACCCTTGAGAGCGATGATGACGATGACTGAGAGCCGTTTGCCACAACTGACTTTCGGTGTGATTGTGAACCCCACTTCGGCTCGCGGTGGCGGCGCCAAGGTTGGCGCCGAAGTTCTTAGGCTGCTCTCGGCTGCGGTCAAAGTTGTAAATCTGAGTGGGTCTAGCAGCGCAGAAGCCATTACGGCTGGCCGGGCTGCCGTTGAGTCTCGATCAATCGACGCTCTCGTGGTCGTGGGTGGCGACGGAACAGCTCAGTTAGGCGTCAATCTTTGCGCAGACACAAACTTGCCACTGGGTGTCGTCTCGGCAGGAACAGGCAACGACACCGCTCGGGCACTGGTTACACACAACGTGGCACTGCCTGATTTGATTGACAAGTTTGTAAAGACCGCTTTGAGCCCTCGCGGTGTCGACGTTATGAAGTGCGTTTCACACGGCGAAACTTTTTGGTCATTTGGCAGCATCTCGGCAGGGTTTGACGCGCTTTGCAATGCTCGAGCAAACCGCATGTCTTGGCCAAAAGGCCCTTCGCGTTACCAGCTCGCCATGTTGGCCGAGCTTGCTGCATTTAAGCCCATTCGCTACCGCGCGGTCGTCGACGGCAAAGTGCGAAATTTTGATGCCATGCTTTGCGTTGCAGCTAATGCCCAAAGCTTTGGCGGGGGCATGTTGATTGTGCCTCACGCAACAATCGACGATGGTTTCTTTGACCTACTGATCTTGCACAAGATTTCTCGCCCCGAATTGCTAAAGGTTTTTCCTAAGGTCTATAAAGGCAACCATGTGAATCACCCAGCGGTTGAGTTCGTGCGTTGCCGCGAGCTGCAGCTTGAGGCCGTCAGTTCGCTGCACGGCGCCATGCCGTGTTTTGCCGACGGCGAAGCCAAAGGCTATGCTCCGCTCAAAATCACAATGCACGCTGCAGCTCTAAAGGTTCTCGGCTGAAAAGCTAGCCTTTTGCCATGGCAATGAACAGCGATTCTGTGGCATAATAGGCAGGTTGCTTTAAACGGCCCCATCGTTTAGCGGCCTAGGACGCTGCCCTCTCACGGCAGTAGCGCGGGTTCGAATCCCGCTGGGGTCACGATGCTCGCTCTCGGTGAAGTTATTCCCGGGGGCGAGTTGTCTTTTTAACCGCTGTTGCGCCAATCAACAGGATTTTAGGCTTAGTTTTTGCCGAAACGACGAATCGCTGTGAACAGCAAGATTACGCAAACTGGCACCAAAGCTGCAGCTGATAAACCCGGATACTCGAGGGTTGCCAGCGCTAAACCGGCAACTGCGCCGCCAAACGCACCGCTGAGGCTCATTAGTGAATCGCTCAACCCTTGAACGTGGGCCTTTTCGTCGCCCGTGATGCTGGTAGCCAAAAGTGCCGAACCTGCCACCGTGGCCGCTGACCACCCCAAGCCGAGAAGCAAAAGGCCAATCGACAGACTGATGCGATCCATGCTGCCGAACGCACAGAAGGCAAGCGAAACCAAATAGACAATCTGGGCAATCACAATCACGGTCATGCGGCCTACCTTGTCAGACAACCATCCGAACACAGGACTGAATGCCCACATGCCAGCGACGTGAATGCTGATAGTGAAGCCAACGATTACCAGATCAAAGCCCATTTGCTTCATGTGCACGGGGGTCATGCTCATCACAGCGACCATCACCATGTGGCTAAGGGCGATGGTGGTAACGGCATAGGCTGCAGTCTTGTTACCGCGCAAGATTGCGATTGCAGATTTGATTGAACCCTTAGGGCGAGCGCCAGAGCGATTAGGGTCAAGGCTGCGGGCTGTCAAAAGTGGGTCGGGCCTAAGACCGATCCAAAAAGCAGTTGCACCAGCCAACTGAGCAAAAACGGTAATCAAAAACGGGCCACTTAAATGGGGCAAGCCCAGGGCCATGCCGAGTGAATCGCCAGGTGCAATCAGGTTTGGCCCAACCACCGCACCGATTGTGGTTGCCCAAACAACCAAAGACAAATCTCGCCCAGGCGATCGCAAGCTAGGCAGGTCGGTAGCTGAGAAGCGCGCTTGCAGGCTGATTGCGCTCGCCGCACCAATGAAAACCAGACCAACGATAAGAACTGCAAAAACGTTTAGCACGGCAGACAAAATAATGGTCGAAGCACCTAAAACAGCTAAAGCGCCACCAGTTGCCAGCGCGATTCGGCGGCCACGCGCAACCGCTAAACGACTAAGCGGAATCGCCCATAGGGCAGCGCCTAGGGTGCTGAAAGTGCTGGCAGCACCACTCCAAGCGGCTGAACCACTGATCATTTCGGCTAGCATTGCCCCGGCCGAGAACGTCGCCCCAACGCCAAAGCCACTGAGCATCTGGCCCGCCATGAGGGTTCTCAGCACTCTTTTTTGCAGCATTTGCACGTTGATGGTTGTCATTTCTCAAGCCTAGGCGAGCTTTGGGGGTAGCCCCATCTAAACGGCTTCTCGCGATAAACTTATAGTTCGATTATTCGAAGGTAGAAAATGTCAAACAAGCCATTAACCTTGGCCGAAAAAGTGTGGAACAACCACCTTGTTGCTCGCGGCGAAAACGGTTCGCCCGACCTGCTTTACATCGACTTGCACCTTGTGCACGAGGTAACCAGCCCGCAGGCTTTTGATGGTCTGCGCTTGGCGGGGCGCCCGGTGCGCCGACCTGACCTCACAATAGCTACCGAAGATCACAACACCCCGACGTGGAACATTGACAAGCCGATCGCTGACCCAACCAGTCGCACCCAAATTCAGACCCTTCGAAACAACGCTGCCGAATTTGGCATTCGCATTCACTCGCTCGGCGATGTGAATCAGGGTATTGTGCACGTCGTAGGCCCGCAGCTTGGCCTAACCATGCCGGGCATCACGGTGGTTTGCGGTGACTCACACACTTCAACCCACGGCGCGTTTGGCGCTTTGGCCATGGGCATTGGCACCAGCGAGGTTGAGCACGTTTTGGCTACACAAACCTTGCCTTTGAAGCCGTTCAAGACAATGGCAATCAATGTCGACGGCGTGCTTCGCCCGGGAGTCACAGCCAAAGACATAATTCTTGCCATCATTGCCAAGATCGGCACCGGTGGCGGCCAGGGCTATGTGCTCGAATATCGTGGTTCGGCGATTCGCGCGCTTTCTATGGAGGCCCGCATGACGATTTGCAACATGTCGATTGAGGCGGGTGCCCGCGCAGGCATGGTTGCTCCAGACCAAATAACCTACGATTACCTCGCAGGCCGACCTCACGCGCCTGAGGGCAGTGACTGGGCCGATGCTGTGGCTTATTGGAACACGTTGCCGAGCGATGAAGGCGCCGTTTATGACGCCGAGGTTCACCTAGATGCAAACACGCTTGACCCGTTTGTGACTTGGGGCACCAACCCTGGTCAGGGCGTCTCGTTGCTCGACACAGTGCCAAACCCCGCTGACATAGCAGACCCAAACGAGCGCGCTGCTGCTGAACGTGCACTTGAATACATGGATCTTGTCGCTGGCACTCCGATGAAGCAAATCGCCGTTGACACTGTGTTTTTAGGCTCTTGCACCAACAGCCGCATTGAAGACCTTCGCGCCGCAGCGTCAATTATTAAAGGCAAAACTAAAGCCGAGGGCGTGCGAATGCTTGTTGTGCCCGGTTCAGCAAAGGTTCGTCTAGAAGCTGAGGCTGAAGGTCTCGACAAAGTTTTCAAAGAGTTTGGAGCCGAATGGCGATTTGCCGGTTGCTCAATGTGTTTGGGAATGAACCCAGATCAGCTGGCACCAGGGGAGCGTGCCGCTTCAACCTCGAACCGAAACTTTGAAGGCCGCCAAGGCAAAGGCGCCCGCACCCACTTGGTGTCGCCTCTGGTTGCCGCAGCTACCGCGATTCGCGGAACACTTTCTAGCCCAAGCGACTTGCTAGATGGCGCCGATTCGAATGCAGGAGTCAACTAATGCAAAAGTTTGAAGTTTTCTCGGGTGTTGCAGTGCCACTGCGTCGCAGCAACGTTGACACCGACCAGATCATTCCTGCTGTTTATTTGAAGCGAATCACCAAAACCGGCTTTGAAGACGCCCTTTTTGCAGCCTGGCGAGGTGATGCCGAGTTCATTCTTAACCAGCCGGCTTATGCGGGTGCCGAGGTGCTTATTGCTGGCCCTGACTTTGGCACTGGTTCAAGTCGCGAACACGCTGTCTGGGCGCTGTGCGACTATGGCTTCAAAGCGGTTTTTAGCTCAAAGTTTGCTGACATTTTTCGTGGCAACGCTGGCAAGCAGGGTTTAGTTGCCGGCGTGATTTCTGACGAAGACACCGAAAAGCTGTGGGCTGCCATTGAAGCTAACCCGGGTTCGCAGGTTGAGGTCAACTTGGTTGACCGCACCGCCACCATCGGCAGCCTCACGGTCACTTTTGAGATTGACGATTACACTAGGTGGCGTCTGCTAGAAGGTCTAGACGACATCGGTTTGACGCTTCGTGACGAACAAGCGATTGTTGATTTCGAAGCCAAACGTGAGTCGTGGCGGCCTAAGACGTTACCGGCCAAGGGAGTCTGATGAGTCAAATAACTGTTACCGGCGGCAAGCCGCTGGTTGGTCGAGTTGACATCAAGGGTGCAAAAAACTTGGTGACCAAAGCTATGGTTGCGGCCCTGCTTGGCAACACTGCCAGCGTTCTTAAAGATGTGCCAAAAATTAGTGACGTTGAGGTGGTTTCGCGCCTGTTGCAGTTGCACGGTGTGATCATTAATCACGGCGACGATGGTGTCATGACCCTCGACCCGAGCAACGTTGAGTCGGCTCGCATGGTTGACATCGATGCCCACGCGGGTTCGTCACGCATTCCTATTTTGTTTTGCGGCCCCCTGTTGCACCGTTTGGGCGAGGCCTTTATTCCTGACCTCGGTGGCTGTCACATCGGCGACCGCCCAATCGACTTTCACCTTGAGGTGCTTCGCAACTTTGGTGCGGTAATCGAAAAGCTGCCAAACGGCACACGCATGTCAGCTCCAGATGGTTTGAAGGGTGCAAAAGTTTCACTGCCATACCCTTCGGTTGGTGCCACCGAGCAGGTTTTGTTGACTTCAGTTTTGGCAGAAGGCATCACAGAGCTTTCGGGTGCAGCGATTGAGCCTGAAATCATGGACCTAATCGCAATTTTGCAAAAGATGGGTGCCGTTATTTCGGTCGACACTGACCGCGTGATTCGTGTTGAGGGTGTTGAAAAAATGCGCGGATACTCTCACCGTGCGCTGTTCGACCGCAACGAGGCTGCCTCTTGGGCCGCTGCCGCTTTGGCAACGAACGGTGACATTTTTGTGGGTGGCGCTCGCCAACCCGAGATGATGACTTTCTTGAACGTGTTTCGCAAAGTTGGCGGAGCCTTTGAGATTGAAGATGACGGCATTCGTTTTTATCACCCTGGTGGTGAGTTGAACCCGGTGGTCATCGAAACTGACGTTCACCCAGGTTTTATGACTGACTGGCAACAGCCGCTTGTTGTTGCGCTAACACAAGCTAAAGGTCTTTCGATTGTGCACGAAACTGTTTATGAAAACCGTTTCGGTTTTACCGATGCACTAAACGACATGGGCGCGCAGATTCAGATTTATCGCGAATGCCTCGGCGGCAACCCTTGTCGCTTTGGCCAGCGCAACTTTTATCACTCAGCTGTGATCTCGGGCCCAACCAAACTAAAGGCCGCCGATATTCGCGTGCCCGACCTGCGCGGTGGCTTCAGCCACATGGTTGCCGCGTTGGCTGCCGAGGGAACCTCGCACGTTTCAAACGTGCAGCTGATTTCGCGCGGTTATGAGCATTTCTTAGACAAACTGGCCGCTTTGGGCGCTGACTTTAGCTACACCGAATAAGTGATTTTCACGAGCGAGCAGGCGAACAGTGTCAACGGCTAAAAACATAAAGTTGCCCAAGATTTTTGGGCGCGAACGAACCCCTCGTTTGCACATTGTGGCTTGGATTCTTTTGCCAATCGTGCGCTTGATGTTCAAAGTTGTTCCGCATGGGCACGAAAAGTTGCCAAAAAAGGGCGCCTATGTGCTCGTTGGCAACCATGTCACAAATGTTGACCCGCTTGCTGTTGCATATTTTGGCTACTTCATTCTGCGCCGGGCTCCGCACTTTTTGGCCAAAGAGGCGCTTTTTAGAGTTCCGGTTGTTGGTTTTGCGCTTCGCATGGGCGGGCAGATTCCGGTCTTTCGCGGTGGGGGCTCTAAAAATGATGACTCGCTTCGAATGGCCCACAAGTTTTTAAAAGCCGGCCACACCATCAACATTTTTCCTGAGGGCACGCTAACCAGAGAACCAGACCTTTGGCCGATGCGCGGCAAGTCTGGGGCGGTTCGATTGGCTCTCGAAACCGAAGTGCCGGTTTATGCCATTGCGCACTGGGGTGCCGAAAAGATTTTGCCTCGCTATGGCTCAAAGTTTCGACCGGGCTTCTGGAAGAAAGTTGACATCATTGTGGGCGACGAAATCGACCTTTCGCCATATCGTGGTCGTCAGCTCTCGGCTGCAGAACTAACTGAGGCGACCGAATTGGTTATGACTAAAATCACTGAGCTGGTTGAGCGGTTGCGTGGCGAAAAAGCCCCCGCAGTTCGCTACAACCCCGCCCACACCGGTCAGTCGGTCACGGGCAATTTTGTGAAGGCCGAAAAAGCGGCGGCTGCAACTGCGGCGAAGTCGGCCGCAGCTGCAGATAAAGCCTTGAAAGGTAGCAAAAATTGACTTCGAACGAATCAGAAAATGCCACCGCAACTGCGCCAATCAAAATCGCTGTGATGGGCGCAGGCAGCTGGGGC
>CAISOV010000109.1 GCA_903887175.1 uncultured Micrococcales bacterium | reverse complement strand
GGCTTTGCTCAAGTTCTGTTCGATCTCAGGTGTGTGGCGGTGAGTGCCGCCCACGGCATAGGCCGAAGCGCCGCCCATGATCTCGCTCGCGAGCAGGTTGGTTTTTAGGGCACGACCGGCGCCCGAGGTGCCTACCGAGAGCACGCTCACAATGTCAGTCGGCTCGATGACTCCCGCGGCAAGGCCAGGCGCAAGCGCCAAAGTGATGGCAGTTACATTGCAACCAGGCACGGCAATGCGGTTGACGCCCGAAAGGTTCGCGCGCTGTTTTGAGAAGTTCGCTTTGCTGGCGGCATAGGTCGCTAATTTGTTTGATTCAACAATCAACTCGGGCATGCCATAAGGCCAGGTGCCGGCATGTTTGCCGCCATAAAACTTTGCCCAAGCTTCGGCGCTCTCGAGCCTAAAGTCTGCGCCGCAGTCAACCACGATGGTGTCATCGCCCAGCCACGCAGCGACCTCAGCTGACATGGCGTGAGGCAGAGCCAAAAAGACTACGTCGTGCCCGCTAAGGGTGTCGGCGTCGGTTGAAGCAAAAATATGGTCAGCAAACTGAGTTAGGTGTGGGTGCAACGACCCGACGCGCTCACCAACATTGCTGTTTGCTGTGAGAGTGCGCACCGCAAACTCAGGGTGGTTTGCCAACAGGCGCAACAATTCGCCACCAACATAACCGCTGGCTCCGGCAATAGCGACGCTATAAACCATGGTGGCTCCTTAAAAAAGTGTCTTAACTTCTGATTTCTGCACCAAAACGTTGGTTAGCCAAAGTTACCGCAGCATCGCGCGACTCGCTCGCTTCAGCTTGGGTGAGGGTTCGGTCGCTGGCCCTAAATCGCAGGGCGAAAGTAAGCGATTTTTTGCCGGCCTCAACGTTGGCACCGCGATAGTCGTCGGTTAGCGCGATGGCTTCTAGAAGCTCACCGGCACCCTCAACGATGGTTGCCTGAACCTCGGCAGCGGGCACGGTTGCGTCAACGACTAGCGACAAGTCTTGCGTTGCTGCTGGGTAGACATAAACCGGCCCAGCTGAAACCACAGCTGGCGCCGCAGCAAAAAGCGCGTCAAGGTGAAGCTCAAGCGCGGCCACGCGGCGCGGCAGGTCATTGGCTGCGGTGAGCTCTGGGTGAAGCTCGCCGGCGATTCCAACGATTGTCTCGCCGGTTGGGGTTGCTATATAAAGTTGCGCGGCACGACCAGGGTGGAACCCGGCAGCACTGGTCTGACGAACGCTAAGTTGCGCGCCAACGGCATGAGCAGCAACACGCGCCGCCTGAATCGCCGAGGCATAGGTTGCCGGCTGGGCCTGCTGGCCAACACCGACTGCGATCTGGTCGCCAACAAAGATTGCGCCTAGGCGAGGCGGCTGAGCCGGAATGCTCGCCTCAAGTTTTGCTAACTCGGCGGCGATTGGTCGGCGGTCGGCGGTCGGCAAGCTCTTTAGCGGCTGCACATCGGCGGTCGGCAAAAACACCGAACCAGCCTCAAAAATGTTCAGGTCAGTTAGGCCGCGCGAAATGTTGCGCTTGGCTGCGTCGATCAGCCCAGGCAACATGGTTGTGCGCATCTCGTTGAAGTCTTCTTGCATAGCGTTTGCGAGTTTCACACGAGAAAGCTCAGCACCCGCGTTGGCGGCAAACCATGAGTTTTGAGCTGCGCTCAAAAACGGATAATTCAAAACTTCGATGCCACCAGCTGCAGCCAAAGCGTTCACAACAGCGCGCTTTTGCTTTTGTGCACGGGTTAACCCGCGGCCCGGAGGCGCAACTGGCAATCGCGCAGGAATGCGGTCATAACCGGTGATTCGAGCAATCTCTTCAACCAAATCAGTCTTGTGCGTGATGTCTGGGCGCCAGGTAGGAGCAATAACTTCGAAGCCGCCGTTGACGTGGCTAACCACGCAACCAATAGCGCGCAAAGTGTCGCTGATTTCGTCTTTGGTGTATTCAACACCGACAAGTTCAGTGGCAAAACCCTCTGGCAACCAGATCGGCTGGTTTGGCTCATAGCCGCGATAGTCAGCGCCAACCGGGTCTGACTCGCCGCGCGCGTGAACCTCAAGCAGTTGCACAACACGAGCAGCTGCAAACTTGGCAACCGAGTGGTCAACACCGCGCTCAAAACGCTTAGCGGCCTCGCTCGGCAACTTGTGACGACGGGCTGAGCGGGCAACCGAAATCGGGTCAAAGTTTGCCGACTCAATCAAAACGTTCTTAGTCTCGAGGCTAACCTCAGTGCTCGCGCCACCCATCACGCCGGCGATGCCAATAGCACCAGAGGCGTCAGCGATAACGAGGTCTTCAGAGCTTAGGTTGCGGGTCTGACCATCAAGGGTTTTCAAAGTCTCTTTAGGCAAAGCGCGGCGAACCACCATGCCGCCCTCAAGCTTGTCGAGATCATAGGCATGCAGTGGCTGGCCAACCTCGAGCATCACATAGTTTGTGATGTCAACCACGAGCGAAATCGAGCGCATGCCGGCCATCTTCAACCGGGCGACCATCCACGGTGGGGTTGGTCGACTCGCATCGATATTGCGAACGGTGCGCAGCACAAAACGATTAACGCCATTTCGATCGCGAATCGGAAACTTGTCGTCAATCTTTAGGTCAAAACCTTCGTTTGACTGAGGCTCAACATTGCCAATCGGGTCGTTAAAAACGGCACCCGTTGCATGCGAATATTCGCGCGCAATGCCTCGAATCGAAAGGCAGTAGCCGCGATCAGGTGTGACGTTTACTTCGGCAGCCACTTCATCAAGGTGCAGCAGCTCGAGCGCGTCGGTGCCCACCTTAGGGTCAAGACCCAAAAGCGCCAAACGGATTATTCCATCGTGGTCGTCACTCAGGCCCAACTCACGACCCGAAGCCAACATGCCATCGCTGATGTGACCATAGGTGCTGCGAGCAGCAATCTTGAAGTTGCCAGGCAACTCAGCGCCAGGCAAGCAAACAACGACCTTGTCGCCAACCACAAAGTTGCTCGCGCCACAAACGATGCCGCGCACGTCGTCGCCGCCATCCGCGGCTTTCTGACCTTGACCTGCAACGCGAACCTGACACCAACGAATGGTCTTGCCGTTCGACTGTGGCTCTTCGACAAACTCAAGAACCTCGCCAACAACGAGCGGGCCAGTCACGCCAAAGCTGTGTGAGCCTTCTTCTTCAAGACCAACCTTGACCAAAGCGGCCATAACGTCGTCGGGTGTAGCACCCGCAGGCAGGTCGGTGTATTCACCCAACCAAGAAAGTGGAATGCGCATTAGAGGGTGACTCCAAACTGCTGACTAAAACGAACATCGGCTTCAACCATGTCGTGCATGTCACGAACATCGTTGCGGAACATCAGAGTGCGCTCGATGCCCATGCCAAATGCAAAACCGGTGTAAACCTCGGGGTCGATGCCCGCCGCCTTCAACACGTTTGGGTTGACCATGCCGCAACCGCCCCACTCAACCCAGCGCGCACCACCCTTGGCACCAGGGTGCCAAACGTCGAGCTCAGCCGAAGGTTCGGTGAACGGAAAAAACGATGGGCGAAGGCGAATCTGCGCCTCAGGGCCAAACATTTCACGAGCAAAGTGCTCAAGTGTGCCGCGCAGGTCGGCCATGTTTAGACCCTTGTCAACGGCGAGACCCTCAACCTGGTGAAAGACCGGGGTGTGAGTGGCATCGAGCTCGTCGGTGCGAAACACGCGACCAGGGCAAAGCACATAAAGTGGCAGGTCGCGCTCAAGCATCGAGCGAACCTGAACCGGCGAAGTGTGAGTTCTTAGAACCAGGTGTGATTCCACCGGCTCAACAAAAAAGGTGTCTTGCATCGCACGAGCCGGGTGGTCGGCATCGAAGTTCAATGCGTCAAAGTTGAACCATTCGTTTTCAACCTCAGGACCCTCGGCGATCTCCCAGCCCATTCCAACAAAAATGTCGGCGATGGTGTCTTGAAGAAGCGACAACGGATGCCTCGCACCAAGCGGGCGCAACTGCGGTGCAGCGGTGACGTCAACGCTTTCGGCGGCAAGTTTTGCAGACTCTTCTGCCGTGTGAAGTTCTTCTTCGCGGGTGGCATAAGCCGCGCTCAAAGTGGCGCGAGCCTGGCCAACGAGCTTGCCCGCTTCAGCCTTGAATTCTGGAGCAATCTTGCCCATTTGAGCGCTGAGTGCAGCAATCGGTGATTGGTCGCCAACGGCGGCACCGCGGCTAGCTTTAAGCTCGGCAAGGTCAGCTGCTTTGCCAATGAGGTCGAGCGCGTGCGCAACCGCGGCATCGACGGCCTCTGAAGAGATTGGATTCACGTTAGACATAGGCTTTCAGTTTATCGGCAAGGGCACAAGAGCACCGCTAAAGAGCGGCTCGTCGCCCTTGATTAGGCGCGGTTTTGCGCAAATGCCGAGGCATACAAACAGATGCTCGCAGCGGTGGCAAGGTTCAACGATTCGGCCGCGCCATAGATTGGCACAGCAACCTCACGGTCAGCCAAAGCTAGAGTCTCGGCGTCGAAACCCCAAGCCTCGTTACCGAACATCCATGCTGTTGGTTTTTCAAGCACGTCGGCTGCCAGGGTCGGAATCAAGTCGCCCTGCGCAGTGGCAGCAAAAACCACAAGACCTGCAGCTTTGATCGCGGCGATAGTCTCGGTGGTGTCAGCCTCGATGGCAAAAGGCAAGTGAAACAGGCTGCCGGTAGTCGAACGCACAACTTTAGGGTTGTAGGCATCGACGCTGTTGGTCGTAAAAATGACTGCATCTGCACCAGCAGCATCGGCCGCACGAAGCACCGTGCCGGCGTTGCCAGGGTCACGAATTTGGCTTAGCACCGCAATCAGTTTTGGCTTAGTCGCCAAAATGTCGGCCACGCTCGCGTGCATCTGATGCACCACAGCGACAACACCCTGAGGTGTCGTGGTGTCACACAGCGCTTTAAGCACCGGTTCGCTAACCAACTGAACGTTGATGCGCGAATTTTTGGCGCGCTCAAACAGGTCGGCGTTCTTAGCAACACACTCTTCGGTGGCATAAAGTTCTTCGACAAGCTTCGGGCGGTCAAGCACTTCTTTGAGGCCTTGCAGGCCCTCAAGCAGAAAGAGCCCGGTCGATGACCGGGCGTCTTTCTTAGCTAACTTGGCAACCCCACGAACCTTGGCGGCTTTAGGGTCGATCAGCAATTTGGTTATTTAACCTTTGGTGCTGAGGTGTCAGCAGGCAAAGCAGCCTTTGCACTGTTTACGAGGCTGGTGAAAACAGCAGGCTCGTGAACTGCAAGGTCAGCTAGCATGCGACGGTCAACAGTGATTCCTGCAAGGTTTAGACCCTGAATGAAACGGTTGTAGGTTAGGCCGTTGGCACGTGATGCGGCGTTGATGCGCTGGATCCACAGGCGACGGAAGTCGCCCTTGCGTGCACGACGGTCGTTGTATGCATAAACAAGTGAGTGCAGCAACTGCTGCTTTGCAATGCGGTAAAGACGTGAGCGCTGGCCGCGGTAGCCCTTGGCGCGCTCTAGAACGGTGCGACGTTTCTTGTGCGAGTTGACCGCGTTTTTTACTCTTGCCATAGTGATTTACTCCTAAAGTTGGGGCTGCGGGCTACTTGCCGAGCTGGGTCTTGATGGTCTTGAAGTCAGCTGCTGAAACAACCTGGTCTTGGTTCAAGCGGCGCTTGCGGCGGCTCGACTTGTGCTCAAGGTTGTGTCGCATGTTGATTCCCTGCTTCATTAGCTTGCCGCTGCCGGTGAAGCGAAAGCGCTTCTTGGCGCCCGAGTGGGTCTTTTGCTTAGGCACTTGGTTTCTCCTGTTATTTGCTATTCAGCAGCCGGTGCGGCTGCCTCGGTTGATGGGGCTTCTAGTTCTGGTGTTGCAAGTTCTGGTGTTGCAGCGGCCTTAGCTGCTGCAGCGGCGGCTTTGTCGGCCGCACGTTTTGCTTCAAGTTTGGCGTCAGCTTTGTTCTTCAACGGGCCGATAACCATAACCATGTTGCGACCGTCAAGTGAAGGCTTCGACTCAACGGCACCTAACTCGCTAACCTCATCGGCTAGCTTGCCAAGTAGTTTCACGCCCATCTCAGGGCGTGACTGCTCGCGACCGCGAAAGACCACAATGACCTTCACCTTGTCGCCGGCTTTCAAAAAGCGATCAATCTGGCCACGTTTTGTTTGATAGTCGTGGTCGTCAATCTTCAAACCAAAACGAACAGTCTTCAAGACAGTGTTCACCTGGTTTTTGCGAGCTTCACGAACTTTCTGAGCCGCTTCGTATTTGAACTTTCCGAAATCCATGAGCTTTGCAACTGGAGGCTTCGAAGTTGGAGCCACCTCAACAAGGTCGAGGTCGATCTCGGCTGCCATGCGCAGCGCATCTTCAATTTTGACTACGCCAATTTGCTCACCCTTAGGGCCCACAAGGCGAACCTCTGGCACTCGGATGCGGTCGTTAATACGCGGATCAGTGATCGTTTGCTCCTTTGTCGCGGCAATATTGGCCACGAAACAGGCAGGAGCCTATAAACGCGCAGAACGTAAGTTCAACTGGATACCCGGCCACCTAAGTCGGTGATCGCGGGTGGCAAATGAATGCACTTCTGACCGAGCATAAAGCTCGGAGCCATGGGTTAGCCTAGCAGAAGAACTTCAAAAGGAGAAGCCCCATGGCCGAATTCAATTCTCAAGACGCTTCGCTCGAAACTGGCAACTCGTTTGATGCCAGCGATCTGACAGCCGTCGAAATCATTAGCCTTCACGCCGTCGACTTGCTGTCGCTCGCTGCAGTGTATTGCGGGCTCGGTGCCGACGGTCGGGGTGCCGACTTAGACGAAGCGCGCAAGCTCATCAACGCCACGGCCGCTCTGGTCACTTCAGCAGCAGCCGACCTAGGCGACCACCACGCTCGCCCGCTTCGTGACGGGCTTCGCGCAGTGCAACTTGCTTTTCGTGAGGCCAGCCCGTTCCCCGATGCTCCTGGCGCTGGCCCAGGCGAAAAGTTCACCGGGCCTGTCGCCTAGCCTTTAGAACGCAGGTTCTAAATCGCCTATTGGGCCGCGCGAATCTGAAAGGTCACTGAGTCAACCGCGTTGACGAAGTATTCGTGCTGTTCCCACCGGTCAGTGACGCGTTGGATTGTGGCTTGCAGAATCTCACGCTCGAGGCCAGGCACCAGCACGATTTGCACGAGCAGTTCGTCGTTCGCGAGCACAAATGCTGGGTCAGCTGCGGCCATGCCTACCTGAACGACTGAGTCTTCGCTCACAACCGAGTTTGTGATGATTTCGGCTATGCGAGGGTCGGTCAGAGGTGAAACCCACTCAAGATCTTGAGCTATCGCCGCGATTAGCGGTCGACGCAAAACGAAGTTGGTGTCGCTGCCTGGGTCGAGCACCACGCGCGTGGTTTGCTCGGCGGCCGCAGCGAGGCAAATCTTTCTGGCGCCGATTGGAATCGGGCGAGCATCTTTGTTCCAAGCAGCCATCGCGGCCATAGAGGTAAAAGCTGG
>CAISOV010000108.1 GCA_903887175.1 uncultured Micrococcales bacterium | reverse complement strand
GATGACCGAATCAAAGAGGCCATCAACCTTGCCAACATGCGACAGATTCCAATCTCAGAAGTCACTCGCCCCGAGATCGACCGCATGACTGGTTATGACTCAGTTCACCAGGGCATTGCACTTGCAGTACCTCCCTATAAGTATCAACACCCTCAAGAGTTGCTCGACAAAATTCTCGATCGCGGCCAGGTTCCACTTTTGGTTGCACTTGATGGCATTACTGACCCGCGCAACTTGGGTGCAATCATTCGTTCCGTTGCAGCTTTCGGCGGCCAAGGTGTAATCGTTCCGCAGCGTCGTTCAACGGGTGTAACCGCCTCGGCTTGGAAGACCTCAGCGGGCGCAGCAGCTCGCGTGCCAGTGGCCCTGGCTGCAAACCTAAACAGCACGCTAAAGGAATTTAAAAAGCGAGGCTTGTTTGTGATCGGCCTTGACGGCGACGGCGAACTGAGCCTGCCAACCTTTGAATTGGGCACCTCACCACTTGTTTTGGTGATTGGTTCTGAAGGCAAAGGACTTTCGCGTTTAGTTCAAGAAAACTGTGACGCTGTGCTTTCGATTCCTATCGCCCGCGACACCGAATCGCTAAATGCTGGCATCGCCGCTTCGGTGGCGCTTTATGAAGTTTCAAAGCGTCGACTCGAAGCCAAAATTATTTAGCAGTTAAACCAGGTCTCGCCAGTCGGCTTCATCGTCGTCTTCGGCAACCACTATGGTGCCAGTTGGCACCGGGTGTGGCATGGTGATTGTTCCCGTCGCTGGCGAAAGCAATGCGGCTTCATCGCGTCGGTGCGCCAAGACGGTCTCAACATAAGATTGAACAGCCTCTTCGAGAGGAATATCGCGGCCTTCGTTTTCGCTGCGATACCAGCGATGCTCAAGCACCTGGTGATAAACCTCGGCGGGCTCAAGTCGGCCAGCGTATTCCCTCGGAATAGCCAAAACTACCGGCTCAAACGAGTGGCTCAGCCACTCGTGCGCCATAACTTCTTCGTCGGCGCCGTGGCGTTGATTATTCGCCCGATAGGCGTCAAGGTCGTTGAGCAAACGACGGGCTTGGTTCTCTTCAACGTCAAGCCCCGTCAGGCGAATCAATCGTCGCTGGTGGTGACCAGCGTCAACAACTTTTGGTTGAATCTTAACTTTGGTGCCGGTGCCGTCAGTTCGAATCGCAAGTTCTTCAATGTCAAAACCCAGGTCGTTCAGTCGCTGCACGCGCTGGTTGATTCGCCAGCGCTCAGCAGTTGCAAAAGTTTCTGCGCTTGTAAGTTCGGTCCAGAGCTCGCGATACTTAGCTACGATTCCCTCAGAAGTAGCCACAGCGTCAACCACTCCCGAAGCGTTACCTGAGGCGATTAGATCCATAAGCTCACCCGCGATGTTAATGCGGGCAATCTCTAAGTCGTTTTCGCGCTGACCGTTCGAAAGACCTCCGTCAAAAAGTTGTCCGGTTTCGGCGTCAACCAGATAGGCAGCGAAAGCGCCGGCATCTCGGCGAAATAGAGTGTTCGAAAGTGACACGTCGCCCCAAAAAAAGCCTGCGATGTGCAGCCGCACCAGCAGCACTGCTAAGGCGTCGACTAGTCGCGTTGCCGTGTCGGCGCGCAGGCCCTGCGACCACATGGCGCGGTAGGGCAGCGAAAACTTGAGGTGACGCGTGATTAGCGCTGCCGGCAACTCGTTGCCGTCGGCATCGTGCCGGTTGTTAATGGTTGCAAAAGGTTCAACGCAAGGCACATCGAGTTTGATGAGCAACTTGAGCATCTCGAACTCGCGTTTGGCAAGGTCAGGCAGCGTCTCTTTGATGGCGATTACATAATCACCGAGGTGCGCAAACCGCACCGTGTGGCGGCTCAAACCTTTCGGCAAAGCAGCGATGTTTTCTTTAGGCCAAGCCTCTAAAGGCAAATGCCACGGCAGATCCAGCAAGGCTGGGTCTGCCGTGGCAGCCGTTATGTCTAGTGACACGTTTTGGGTTCGCTTGAACTTAGTTCAGGCGCAAACCTGACTCGATGTCAAATAGGTGAATGATGCCGTCAGCGATGTTTAGGGTGACCGTCTCGCCAGCGTGTGGGTGAACGCTGCCGTCAACACGTGAAACAATCTCGGCTGAAGTGCCATCGATCGAAGTGTTGCCATACAAGAAGCCATCAGCACCAAGCTCTTCGATTACATCGATCGCTACGCTGATGCCAGCGCCGCTGCTAACAACTAGGTTCTCTGGGCGAATACCAACAGTTACGCTCTTTGCGCTGGTTTTTGCAAGAACTTCGCGAGCAACCGGAATGGTTACGGTGCCGAACTTGACGCCACCGTCAACAATAGGAAGCTGCAATAGGTTCATAGCTGGTGAGCCAATGAAACCTGCAACGAAAACGCTGGCAGGGGTTTCATAAAGTTCACGAGGGGTTGCAACCTGCTGCAAGACACCGTCTTTTAGAACTGCTACGCGGTCACCCATGGTCATAGCTTCGACCTGGTCGTGGGTTACATAAACAGTTGTTACGCCAAGGCGACGCTGAAGCGAAGCGATTTGGGTGCGAGTCTGAACGCGAAGCTTTGCGTCTAGGTTCGAAAGCGGTTCATCCATCAAGAACACCTGAGGTTGACGCACGATTGCGCGGCCCATGGCCACGCGCTGACGCTGACCACCAGAAAGTGCCTTTGGCTTGCGAGCTAGGTAAGGCTCAAGGTCTAGAAGCTTGGCAGCCTCAAGAACGCGAGTTGCGCGCTCGTCTTTGTGAACGCCAGCGATCTTTAGAGCAAAGCCCATGTTCTCGGCAACAGTCATGTGCGGGTAAAGCGCATAGTTCTGAAAGACCATTGCAATGTCGCGGTCTTTAGGCGGGGTGTCAGTAACGTCACGGTCACCGATGCGAATGAAGCCTTCGTTGACTTCTTCAAGACCAGCTAGCATGCGCAGCGAGGTCGATTTTCCACAACCAGATGGACCAACCAAAACCAAGAATTCGCCGTCGGCGACCTCGAGGTTTAGCTTGTCAACTGCTGGGCGGGTGCCACCTGGGTACAGGCGGGTGGCGTTATCAAATGATACTGATGCCATGGTTTTCTCCTTCACCGGCGGTACGTGCCGGGCGATCCTTAGTGAATGAACGACTGCTTAAGACAGACGCTGTTCCTATTATGACAGCCGCGGGCTTCAACTACACTAGAAAGTCGAGTTTGATTTGTAACTAAATGGTCACTTTGACCAACAAGACATTGACGAGGTTCTAAACATGGCAAACCAGCCGAAACTCACCCGCGACCAACAGCGCGAAGCTGCCCGAGCAAAAGCTCGCGAGTTGCGCGAAAAGCATCAGGCGAACGAAAAGCGCAAGAAGCTAACCATTCAGGTCAGCGTGGTTGCAGCAATTCTTGCTGTTGTGGCAATCATTGTGGTTTCTATTGTCTCGAGCCCTTCGACTCAGGGCGGCGAGGTGCCAAAGAACGTAGCAGTCTTTAGCAAGGGTGGCATCAAGATTGGCGCCGACCTAAAAGCCTTCACCAAGACCACCTCACCAACGGCAACACCGACCGCAAGTGCCACTCCAAGTGCAACGCCTGCAGCAGTACCAAACATCAAAATTTACTTGGATTACCAGTGCCCTTTCTGCCAAGAGTTTGAAGCGGCCAACACGACACAGATTCAAAACTGGGTTTCAAAGGGTGCAGCCACCGTCGAGTTCCACCCGATTTCGTTCCTCGATGGCAACTCGTTCAATCACTACTCCTCACGTGCGGCCAACGCAGCTTACTGCGTAGCCGAAAATTCTCCTGATGCATTTTTCAACTACAACTCGTTGCTTTATGCCAACCAGCCAGCTGAAGGTTCCGCAGGCCCCGATAACAATGCGTTGTATCAAGACGCTGTTAACGTCGGCGCCACAAACCTGCCGAACATTCAAAAATGTATTAACAGCAACTCTTATGGCAAATGGATCGCCGACACCACGACAAGTCTGACGTCGCCCGGCAAGCTGATTCCTGAAACCAAGTTGCAGCTAACTGGCACGCCATTTGTTATGGTCAACAATCAGCCATACACCTATGCAAGCAATGCAGAAAGAAACGACCCAGCTCGTTTCAACCAGTTCGTTCAGTCATTTTCAGCGCAGTAGCAAGTTTTAGACAAGCGGGCGTGCCTAATAAGGGTGCGCCCACTTTTCTTTTCGGCTAAAGAACAGCGCTCTAAGAGCGCCAAATGTCATCTAGGGTGACAGTGTGCAAGCCGCGGCCGTCAATGATTTGGCGAATCTTGAGCAAATCTGTCGGCGCGGTTGGCTGGTTGGCGTGGCCAATAACGACGTGGCCAGCGGTCATCCAGGTGCGTGCCAGTTTTAGACGCTCGCTTGCAGAAATGTTCGAACCGTCGCCCAGAGTGCCGTACCACATGACGCAGCTTCGATACCCGCCGGCAGCTGCTTCACGCAGAACACGATCGTCATAGTAGCCATATGGTGGTCGAAAAATCGGTGCCGGTTTGACTCCGTATTCGCCTTCAATAAAGTTTGCGCACTCGGTTAGTTCGCGCCGAATTTGCCAGCCCTGCAGTTTTGTCAAATCAGGGTGCGACTTAGTGTGGTTGGCTAGCTGAACCTGCCCAGACCGCACAAGAGGCAGAAGCTCGCGGCGCAGGGTGCGCCAGGGGCGGTTGTTTGCGACGACAAAAAAAGTTAGGCGCGTGCCAGTCTTGTGCAAAAAATCGATGTAGTTGTGCAGCGCTGTTTCACTTGCGCCATCGTCAACCGTCCAGGCAACGCGCGATGCTTTGTTTGTTAGACCCCAGATCACAGACTGCGGATACCTTGGTTTCACAAAACCGGCCGCGCTCGCTGAATCAGCTGAATTGACAACCTCTGGCAACCAAAGACTTGCTGTCGCAGCGGCTGTTGCCACACTTAAAAAGCCTCTGCGATCCATGTCTCTCATCATAGGCTTCGCTGACTTGGGTAACCGTTTTAAGCTGATGAGTTTTCTGAAGTCGCGTTTTGGTGGCTTATGAACCAATAAACTAGTGTTCGGTGGTTTTCCACCAGGCCGACTTAGCTCCAATGGTAGAGCGCCGCCTTTGTAACGCGGATGTTATCGGTTCGAGTCCGATAGTCGGCTCTAAGCAACACAACAGACCCACTCCAAGTGAGTGGGTCTTTTTGTTTCTAGGCTTTGGTGTCACCCTGCGAAAATGTGATGCTGACCGAGTTGATGCAGTATCGATCGCCGGTCGGTGTTTGCGGAGCATCTTCAAACACGTGACCTAAGTGACCGCCGCAGGCTGCGCAACGCACTTCAACTCGGCTCATGCCGTGGCTTCTGTCTTCGACTAGCTCAACTGCATCGCCAACTTTTGGTTCATAAAAACTTGGCCAACCGCAGTGCGAGTCAAACTTAGCGTGGCTGCGAAAAAGTTCAGCCCCACAGCCGCGGCAACTATAGATGCCTTCGCGCTCTTCATCGAGCAGTGCGCCAGTGCCGGCTCGCTCGGTGGCGGCTTGGCGCAAAACTTGGTATTCGAAATCGCTTAGTTCAGCGCGCCATTCGGCGTCTGTTTTATTAACTGGATACTCCACGCTCAGCCTTTCGTCAGCTTGACACCTAATATTGAAGGGTGCGCTATTTGTGCACCAGAATATACAAGCAGGTTTTATGTCGCAAAAGTTCCCAGCTGACGACTTTGATTTCGCAACCGAAGTCGGTGGTCGCTACCGGGCGCGTCGCTCAGGCTTTGACCGGTTGCTTGAATTCACTCAAGTGATTGTGGCCGGCGCAGCGATTTCAGCTGGTGGTTTTTTTGCCCTTCAACTGATTGCCAATAGCGGCACTTTAGGACTCGATGCTGGTTTGCCTCAGTCGAACACAGCGGCAAATCAGTTCACAAAGGGCAACGGAATCGGCGTGAGCGTGATTGATGCGTCAAAGGCAACCGATGGCGCATCGAAGCTTGCGCAGAATCTGCTTGACCAGGGTTGGAACGTTTGGACTGCATCACGCAGCGTTAATAGCGTCGGCAACCCTGCGTTTGTGAAAACTACAATCGTCTACACCACGAGTGATTCGACTG
Organism: uncultured Micrococcales bacterium; assembly: GCA_903887175.1. Classification (GTDB taxonomy): domain Bacteria; phylum Actinomycetota; class Actinomycetes; order Actinomycetales; family Microbacteriaceae; genus Rhodoluna. The sequence goes on along the minus strand of CAISOV010000108.1, from coordinate 9,861 downwards.
CATCGGTGGCTAAATCTTTGGCCTCGTCATTAGGCAAATTTAAGACCGTTGTGGCCTCAACCTACCCTGACCCGATCACAATTGTGCTGGGCGTCGACTATAACAAGTGAATAAACATCTGAGTTTCTCAGTGAAAACGCTTGCTAATAGCTAACATGCGACTGATAAGGTTGTTCTTGGTCGAAGTTGAGTTGTGTTTTGCAACGCTTCTCTCATAGTTACCAAGGATTTCAAAGTTACTATGCGACTCGCGCCGCACTCGGCGGTGCGTTTTTTAGTAACAGGAGCAATTAAATGGCACAAGGAACCGTAAAGTGGTTCAACTCTGAAAAGGGTTTCGGATTCATCACCCAAGACGGCGGAGCAGACGTATTCGTACACTTCTCAGCTATTCAGTCAGAGGGCTACAAGGAACTCAAAGAGAACCAGCGCGTTGAGTTCGAAGTTAAGAACGGCGACAAAGGCCCACAGGCTGACGCAGTTAACGTAATCAGCTAATTTCTTTTAGCGATCGAGCACCTTCCCCTCGGGGTGGGTGCTCTTTCATTTAACCCGGAGCCCAAGATAGGGCGTCTCACTTGCACTCTCACCCCGAGAGTGCTAAAAAGGACTTAGCACTCTCATTAGACGAGTGCTAAGTCATTGCTAAATTACTCACGGGAGAAACCCTCAAAATGGCAAAAATTATTTCTTTTGACGAAGAGGCACGTCGTGGCCTCGAGCGCGGCCTCAACATCTTGGCCGACACTGTTAAAGTAACCCTTGGCCCACGCGGCCGCAATGTTGTTCTTGAAAAAAAGTGGGGCGCACCTACTATCACCAACGACGGCGTTTCGATTGCTAAAGAGATCGAACTTGAAGACCCACTAGAGCGCATTGGCGCTGAGTTGGTCAAAGAGGTTGCCAAGAAGACTGACGACGTTGCTGGCGATGGCACCACCACCGCTACCGTTTTGGCCCAGGCACTCGTTCGCGAAGGTCTTCGCAACGTTGCAGCAGGCGCTGACCCAATCAGCCTCAAGCGCGGCATCGAGAAAGCAACCGCAGCAGTAATCGCTCAGCTAATCGCCAACGCCAAGCCGGTTGAAACCAAAGAGCAGATTGCAGCAACCGCATCAATCTCAGCTGGTGACAGTGTTATTGGTGACCTAATCGCTGAGGCAATCGACAAGGTTGGCCGCGAAGGTGTCGTTACCGTTGAAGAGTCAAACACCTTTGGCATCGAGCTTCAACTAACCGAAGGTATGCGCTTCGACAAGGGTTACATCTCGGCCTACATGGTGACCGACCCTGAGCGTCAAGAAGCAGTTCTTGAAGACGCTTATGTTCTGATTGCAAACTCAAAGATTTCAAGCATCAAAGACTTGCTGCCTGTTGTTGACAAGGTGATTCAGGCTAACAAGCCACTATTGATCATCGCTGAAGACATCGAGGGCGAAGCACTCGCAACTCTTATCGTGAACAAGATGCGCGGCATCTTCAAGTCAGTTGCTGTTAAGGCTCCAGGCTTTGGTGACCGCCGCAAGGCAATGTTGCAAGACATTGCCATCTTGACCGGTGGCCAAGTTATTGCCGAGGAGGTTGGCCTCAAGCTAGAGAACACCACGCTTGACCTGCTAGGTCGTGCTCGCAAGGTGGTAATCACCAAAGACGAGACCACCATTGTTGAAGGCGCAGGCGATGCTTCGATGATCGCTGGTCGCGTTGAGCAGATTCGTCGCGAAATCGACAACACTGACTCAGACTACGACCGCGAGAAGCTTCAGGAGCGTTTGGCTAAGCTTGCCGGCGGTGTTGCAGTTATCAAGGCTGGTGCAGCAACTGAGGTTGAGCTCAAAGAGCGCAAGCACCGCATCGAAGATGCAGTGCGCAACGCGAAGGCAGCTGTTGAAGAGGGCATTGTCGCCGGTGGTGGCGTTGCGCTTCTTCAGGCTGGCAAAGACGTCTTTGACAAGCTTGACCTACAGGGTGACGAAGCAACCGGTGCGAACATTGTTCGCCTGGCAATCTCTGCCCCATTAAAGCAGATCGCGCTAAACGCTGGCCTTGAGCCTGGCGTTGTTGCCGAGAAGGTTGCCGGTTTGCCAATCGGTCACGGTCTAAACGCTGCTACTGGCGAATATGTCGACATGCTAAAGGCTGGCATCAACGACCCAGTGAAGGTTACCCGTTCAGCTCTTCAGAACGCAGCTTCGATTGCTGCGTTGTTCCTTACCACTGAGGCTGTCGTTGCCGACAAGCCTGAGCCTGCAGCACCTGCCGGTGCGCCGCAGGGTGGCATGGACTTCTAAGTCTGAAACATAAAAAAGCTCGGCTCTGAAAGGAGCCGAGCTTTTTTATTGCCGGGGTTATTGAGTTAGGTTAGCCAAGAAATAGGCGAGTGTTCGAGTGTTCGATGTCGCTGTATTGGGTGGCCGCCAGGCTTAGCGCCTGACCGATTTCGCCGAGCTGGTTTTCAACCGCACTTGCGGTGGTTCGCCAACGCAGTGCCAAGTTTTGAAAACTGTCAGCAGCTGTGCCGCGCCAGGTGTTTTGAAGGCTGAGCAACTGGCTGTGAAGATTTTCAACTTCGGTTTGCAATCGTTGGATGGTGTTTTGAACCGATGCGTTTGCGGCCAAAACCTGTTCGCTGTCTACTTGGAATGTTGTCATGCAGATAGCTTCTCAGCGCCGAGGCCGAGACCTGCCGATCAAATGCAAATCGGTGCACAGAGTGAAACTTATTGCTGTTGTGAGAAACCCGCGACAGGCTCTTAAGCTTGAGCGATTGGCAAGACGATTCTGAAGGTTGCCCCGCCGCTTTGAGTTTCAGTTGCTTCGATTGAACCACCGTGGCGGTCGATGATTGACTTGGCAATTGCCAGACCGAGGCCTGATCCGCCGGTCTCGCGGTTGCGCGAGTTGTCGGCCCTAAAGAATCGTTCAAAAATTTTCTCGCGAAGTTCTTCTGGCACACCAACGCCATGGTCGCGCACCTCAACGGCAACAGTGCCTTTTTTGGCACCACGCTGCTCACCAATCAACAACTCAACCTTGGCGCCCTCTGGCGAGAATCGAATGGCGTTTGCCAAGAGGTTCGTGAGCACTTGGCGCAACTGATTGGCATCGGCCTCAATCTTCAACTCTGCTCCGGGCATTAGAGGAACGCCAAGTTGATCAAGAAGCACAATCTCACGCCCGTGATCACTGACCGAAGCATCTTTCGCTGCAGAGCGCGCTAATGAAATCAACTCAACCTGAGTCATCGCCTTCTGGTTGCTGTCATCTAGGCGAGCTAGTGCGAGCAGCGCTTCGACGAGTTCGCCCATGCGAATTGCTTCGCTCTCGATTCGATTCATAGCCTCGGCAACCTGTTCGGGTTGCTGCAAAGCACCCATTCGATAAAGTTCGGCGTAGCCACGCACTGAGACCAGGGGAGTGCGCAGTTCATGACTTGCATCGGCCACAAAGCGACGCATTTGGCTCAAAGTGTTATTACGCAGAGTCATAGCGGTGTCGATGCTATTCAGCATTGTGTTTAGCGAGCGGTTTAGCCTTGAAATCTCAGTTCGACCTCGTCTCTCGAGCAAACGCTGTGAAATGTCACCATCGGCAACTGCATCGGCTGTGCGCTCAACCTCTTTGAGCGGCCTTAGGGCTGAGGTAATAGTGAACCAAATTGCTAGCCCAGTTAGCAGCAAAAGCACCAGACTCACGCCAGCGCCGATGTTGCGATATTGGTCGAGCATTGCATCGTCTGAGCTGGTGGGCAGGCCAATTGCTATCGAGTTGGTCTTGCTGTCGCTGAGCGCGGCGGCAAGAATGCGCCAGGTTTTTGTCGTGTGGTTCGAAGCGTTTGTGCTGGCAACCTCAACCGGGTTATCGCCTATTGACTCGACAAATTTGCGAGTGAAATTTGAAAGGTCTGGCAGGTCTTGCTTTGATGTGGCAACAGAAACCGCCGATAGGGTCACTGTGCCCTTAGCGTCTAGAAACGCGATGTAGTAGTCGCTAGGCAGGTTTGGAAGCCTGAGTTTGCCACTGGCCAGGCGAACCTCAAACGTGTTTGGGTCTTCATGGCTTAGGGCGGCCGTGGCTGAGCGCAACATGGCATCGGTGTTGCGCTGCAGATAACTCTTTAGGAGCATTGTCGTGCTCACGCTAGAAGCAACCAGCAGCAGACCGATTATGGCCACCGAAAACGAAGTCAGTTTGGCGCGCAGCGAGATTTGCTCCCACAGCTGCCAGCCGGGTTTATTCTTGCTCATCTAGTGGCTCTTGGTCACTTTGTACATATAGCCAACGCCACGTTTGGTCGTGATTAGCGGCTCGGTGGTTAGCGGGTCTAGTTTTTTGCGAAGGTATGAAACATAAGATTCAACGATGCCCATTTCGCCGTTAAAGTCATATTCCCAAACGTGGTCAAGAATTTGAGCCTTGGTTAGCACTCGGTTGGGGTTGGTCATTAAGAAGCGAAGCAGCTTGTATTCAGTTGGGCTCAGATCAACCATCTCGCCGTTCACGAAAACTTCGTGGGCATCTTGGTTGATTGAGATTTCGCCCACCTCAATCATTGAGTCGTCAACTTCGGCGGGTTTGGTGCGACGCATGATGGCGTTGATGCGGGCAACGATTTCGTCGAGGCTGAACGGCTTGGTTACATAGTCGTCACCGCCAACGGTTAGGCCCATAATCTTGTCTTCGGTGTCGTCGCGGGCGGTCAAAAACAGCACGGGTGCCGTGATGCCCATTGCTCGAATTTTCTTGGTCACGGTGAAGCCGTTCATGTCTGGCAACATGACGTCGAGAAGAATGATGTCTGGTTCGCCTTTTTCGGCAGCTGCGACGGCGTCGGCGCCATTACCTACAGCGTGAATGCTGAAACCCGCAAAGCGCAGGCTGGTGGCTAGCAGGTCGCGAATGTTCGGTTCGTCATCGACGATGAGCACTTTGATGTTCGACATATTGAAATAGTGTCAAAGTTTGCTGAATGTAAGCTGTGAGTTTCTTGAAAGCTTTTAGAGGTTTACTGCGTCGAGAATCTCATAGCTATAGCCCTGTTCGGCCAGAAATCGCTGACGATTTTGAGCGAAGTCTTGATCGACGGTGTCGCGTGCAATCAAGGTGTAAAACATGGCGGTGCGACCATCTGCTTTAGGGCGCAGCAGTCGACCCAAGCGTTGAGCTTCTTCTTGGCGAGAACCATAAGAACCCGAAATTTGAATGGCCACCGAAGCTTCGGGCAGGTCGACCGAAAAGTTTGCAACCTTAGAAACCACTAAAGCGGTCACATCGCCATCGCGAAACTTTTGGAACAAAACTTCACGCTCATCAACCGGGGTTTCACCAGTGATTTTAGAGACACCCAACTCAACGGCCATCTCATCAATCTGGTCGAGGTATTGCCCAATGATCAAAGTTGGTTCACCAGCATGCTTAGCAATCAATTTTTTGACCACAGCAATTTTGCTGCCGGTAGTTGCTGCTATTCGATATCGGTCTTCTTGAGCAGCAACCGCATAGTCGAGTCGCTCGTCTTCGGGCAAATCAATGCGCACTTCAAAACAAGCGGCCGGAGCAATGTAACCCTGAGCTTCGATTTCTTTCCAGGGAGCATCAAATCGTTTTGGGCCAATCAGCGAAAACACGTCGCCCTCTTTGCCATCTTCGCGAACCAAAGTGGCAGTCAACCCCAAGCGACGGCGAGCCTGCAAATCGGCAGTCATCTTAAAAATCGGGGCTGGCAAAAGGTGCACCTCGTCATAAACCACGAGACCCCAGTCGTTAGCGTTTAGCAGCGACAGGTGCGAATACTCGCTTTTACGTTTTGTGGTCAAAATTTGATAAGTGGCAATCGTGACTGGCTTGATTTCTTTGACTGAGCCAGAGTATTCGCCGATTTCGTCTTCAGTTAGAGTCGTGCGCCTCATCAGCTCGGTCTTCCACTGCCGGGCCGAGATGGTGTTTGTGACCAAAATCAAGGTGTTTGTTTTAGCAACTGACATTGCGGCAGCACCAACAATGGTTTTGCCCGCGCCACAGGGCAACACGACAACACCCGAGCCGCCGTTCCAGAACTTGTTAACCGCTTCGGTTTGGTAACCGCGAATCTGCCATCCGGCCTGATTGAGCGCGATTTCGTGAGGGGTGCCCTCGGCATACCCTGCCAAATCTTCGGCAGGCCAACCGATTTTCAAAAGTTCTTGTTTCAACTGACCGCGAGCCCAAGGTGCGATTCCCCAGACATTTTGCGAAAGCGGATGCGTGAGTAGCTCAGCCACTTTCTTATGGCGGGTTACCTCAACCAGCACTGCTGCAGCTTTCGAGGTGAGAATCAAATCGCCTTCAGCGTCGCGCTCAATGACCAGGCGTCCGTAGCGACCCATGGTTTCGGTAATGTCAGTTCGAACCGAAGTTGGCACCGCAAATTTTGCGTAACGATCGAGAACGCCCAAAACGAAATCTGAGTCGTGGCCGGCAGCGCGAGCGTTCCACAACCCTAACCGGGTGATGCGATAGGTGTGAATGTGTTCGGGCGCGCGTTCAAGTTCGGCAAAAACAGCCAAGTCGTGGCGAGCGTCGACCGCAAGTGGGTGATCAACTTCAAGCAGCGCAGTTTTATCGCTTTGAACGATTAGGGGTCCGTCGGCCATGATTCCTTCAGTTAGCTGAATTGATAATTCTACAGTGACGTGGCTGGGCCTTAGTTAGCTGGCCACGGGCGAGGCATTTGTGATGCGTTCTAAAGGCAACGTTCGTTCGATTTCGGCTCGAGTATCGATTCCGCGCAGGCGCCCGTTAGAAAGATTTTTCGGCTCCAGCAAAAATTCGTGAGCTTTGCCGGTGCGATCGGTAGCCGTGATGAGCAGTTTGCTTCTGTTCTTTAGCGCCCACTCAATCTGCCGCACCAAGTCGTCATCGCCGGGTTCGGTGCCAATGCGCTCATCGTGCTCGCGAAGGCGCTCAAGGTCGCTTGCGGCGCTGCTAACCACAGCCAGGGTGCTGGTGCGAGTTGCAACGGTGCGAGGTGAGATTACACGACCAGAGGCATCAACTCGAATCGCGCTGAAGCCAGCCTCGCGAAGCCCAAAATAGATCAGCTCGGGTTCGAAACGACTAAATAAGTCGCCATCGGGGGTTCGGCGAATGCTAAACGGTCGAAGTTTTGACTCGCTAACAATCTGAGTCAGCAAAATTGGGTCAGCCGACCTGATTAGCGACAGCGCTTCGCCTGGGCCATCGGCAATAGTCAAGCGACCAAAGCGGCCAACAGCCTCTCGCACCAAATAGTCAACCGGCTGCGGCAAGTCTTTGCCTGACAACTTCAACAGCAAATCTCTGATGTCAGCTTCAGATAAACCCGTTTCGAGACCGTGGCTTATTGTCAAAGCGTTTAGACGGTAGGTGCTCGCCATTGAAACCTGCTCGGTCTCAGCAAACTTGCGTAACTCAATCTCAAGTGAGGTCGGCAACGGCCCTGGTGCGATGAGCGAGAGGTCAGCTTGAATTATTAACCGCTCACTGGTTGCGGGCAGGTGCGCGGCCAGCAGCACCGCTGCATCATCAAGTTCATTTTTCAAAACCAACTCAAACCAGCTGGTTGCCGCTTGCCCAGCTGTTAGGCCAATCAAGTCGGCCATTGCTTCAAGCACCGTGATGCGCGAGTTCACTTGAGAATCAGCAAATGGGTAGGTGTGCTTGAAGAGCACGTCAAGACTGTGAGCCGGGTGTGCCAGCCTCATCGCCAATAGCTCTTGTGCAGAGTCATCGCCAAGTTGTGAACGCCAAAGACCAGCCAAAAACTTGAAACGTTGCTGCGGCGTCAGTTCGAGCCAGCGGTCGGCATCGGTTCCCAGCATCCATCGCGAATCGGCGGTGGCGATGATTTTTGCTTTGCTGGCGAGCAGATAAATCGCCTTTGCAAACTCGTTAGTTTTGCGAAGGTGACCAGCCAAACGTTTTAGGTCTGCCAGACCCACACCGCGCGTGCCAACCTCGCGAACATAACGCTGATCGATGTCAAAGTGAAGCTCAGTTAAAGCCTGCATTGCCTCAAAGGCGGCAACCCCGGCGTCTCTGTCGGCGGCTTCAACGCTTCGATCAGCCGCAGCTAAACTTGGGGCTTCGCTATCGAAATCAACTGGGCCAAAGCTGGCAATCGAAGTGCGCACCGCATCGAGAACTAAAAATTCTTGGGCATCGGCAGAGGTAGCTACAGAGGCGCCGGCAGCGAGTTTGTCTGCACTGATGATGAACATCTGATTTGCAAGTTTTTGCAAAGAGCTTTGCTCGACCTCATTTGCACGAGCCCCAGAACAAAGGGCTACTAAAGCTTGCGCCTGGCTGCGAGGCAAAGCAGCGATTGCATTTTTGAGTGCTTTGGGCTCGACAAGTGCTGAGGCAAAGTCTAGAAAATCGCGAAAGTTTGAGCTCGAAATGTGGCGGTTGACTAAAAGCTGCGTTAGAAAGTCGTTGCTAGAGTTTCGTAGCGCGCTTGCCAGCACAATAATCTCGCTCAAAAAATTCCCCCGAACCGCTGTTAGTCGTTCGAACGGTTTTGACGAATTTTGATTCGAATCGAGACGATCATGAGCACAAACATCAAGACCATGCCGGCCAACATTCCTAAACTGGCAAGTGGGCCGAAGAACCAAAATAGGTTCCATTTGAATGCTGCGCTGGCAATATCGATCGCAATGCTCAAAATCGCAGTGCCGATTACGCCAACAATCATGCCCGTCAAAATTCGTTGAAGACGCGTTGGAGCGCTAGTTTCTGGGGTTTGTTCGCTTTTAGCCATCGTTAAAGCCTACCTTTGATAGCAGAACAGTTGGCCAGTTAAAGTTTCCGTTAGGTAAAATGGTGGTTGGCTCTAATGAAAGAGGTTCAGATGCCTACCGGCAAAGTTAAGTTCTTCGACGAAGAAAAAGGTTTCGGCTTCATCGCAACAGACGATGGCGGCGAAGTATTTTTGCACGTCAGCGCGTTGCCGGCTGGCACTACCGTGGTCAAGCCAGGCACTCGCCTTGAGTTTGGAATCGGCGATGGCAAGAAAGGCCCGCAGGCGCTTTCGATTCGCATTCTAGAAGTGCCGCCAAGTTTGGCTAAGCTTTCGCGCAAACCTGCCGACGAAATGGCCGTGATTGTTGAAGACCTAATTCGTCTTCTTGACGGTCTTGGTTCTGGTTTGAAGCGCGGCAAGTACCCTGAGGGCGCCGGCACTAAAAAAGTTGCCGCTTTGCTTCGCAAGGTCGCCGATGAACTCGATGCCTGAGTCAACTGACTTCGCCGTTCGTGAGTTAGCTCGAAAAGCAGCGGTAGCGACTGCGGGGCCTACAGGTGTCGGCGTTTTTGTCGATAGCGCGGTTGAAGAAGAAGGCGTAACTTCTTATAACTTTCAGTGCAAACTAAAGGGATACCCTGATTGGCGCTGGTCGGTTGTGATTTTTAGCGACGGCATCGAGGCACCAACTGTGTCTGAGGTTTTGTTGTTGCCAACTCAAGACTCGCTGCAAGCACCTGCATGGGTGCCTTGGAGCGAGCGTTTGGCTGATTATCAAGCACTGCAGGCTGAGCTTGAGGCTGCTGCCGCTGAGGCTGCTGAGGCCGCCGAATCTGAGTCAGAAGAAACCGAAGACGAGAACTTTGTTGACTTCGACGAAGACGATTCAGCGCTTGCGGCTGACGTGAATGAAACCATAGACGCCAAGGATGATGCCAACGACGCAGGTCGCAAGCTTCCAGGTTTCAACCTTTTGAAGTTGTTGCGGGGCAAAAAGAAGAAATAGCAGGGCCATTGCCCAAAGCACTGTGCCGACGGCGATAGCGCGTCTGGCATTGGTTTTCACTGGCGCCGGGTCAGGTTTGCGCTGCGAGTCTTTG
>CAISOV010000107.1 GCA_903887175.1 uncultured Micrococcales bacterium | reverse complement strand
GGGACCATTTTTTGCGGGCTACTTGAAGCAAGGCTAATGCAAACAAGAGCAGCGAACTGAAGTTAAACACGGTAATGAAGAAACTATTCAGCCAAAATGCAGGCGTTTTTGAATTTCTAAGCGGAACACTCTGCAGCATCACGCCAGATTTGAATGCCGGCAATGAGTCGAGCACGGTGCCGTCTGGCAAATAAACCGCAGAAACCCCCACGGTTGAGACACTAATTAGTGCTCTGCCAGTTTCGATCGCTCTTAATTTGGCAAAGGCTGCTTGTTGATACATTTCGGCGCTGTGACCAAAATCGGCCGCATTGGTTTGCACGATCAGAACCTGTGAGCCGTGAGCAACAGAGCTGTGGCTGATTTCGCCGATGGCAACTTCGAAACAAATTTCGATTCCCAGTTTTGCCTTGCCAATTCGATAAATTCCGTCTCGATCTCCGGCGGAGTATCCGTGACTAATAAGCCCAATCAGGTCTGGGGCGATTGAGTACCAAAAATCGCGGTCCGGAACGTATTCGGCAAAAGGCACCGGCTTCTGTTTGTCATAATGGCCTCGCAGTTTGCCGTCGACACCAATGAAAAGACTGGTGTTGTAGACGTTGTTTGAGGAATCAAATCGATAGGTGCCTAAAATCAGAGGCAGTTTAAATTTGTTAATCACGCTGCGCACTTTTGCAGCCGCCACACCCGAATAAAGCGGGCTTAGGTCGGCCGAATTTTCGGGCCAAATAATGACCGAAGGCTTAGCGCCCGGCTTGGCGAGCAGTCGGCTCAACTGATTGGTAGCAGCCACGTGTTTATCAAGAATTGAACCTGGAACATCGTTGCTAAAAAGCCCAGCGTTGGCATTGCCTTGAACCGCGGCAAAAGTGAGGGTGCCGGCTTCGGCGCCTACCGATGGCGTGGTTACCAGCGGCACCGCAAAACAGAAGGCGACGATTGCAAGGTTTAGTGCAGCGCTTCGCAACGTAGCTCTTGAGAAAAATCGTCGATTGTTGTGAGCTTTTGGCAAATTCAACACCGTCAAAAGGGTGATCGCAGCGATGAACGCCACGACAAAGCTCAAAAGTTCAAGACCGCCCCAAAACACCCATTTTGCCAACGGTGACTCGCTTTGGGTTTGCGCCAGAGTTGACCAAGGAAAACCGCCGTAAGGCAAATGCGTCGAAGCCCATTCGCGGGCCGCCCAAATGACCGCTAAAGTTGTGGCCGCCACCAAGTTTGAAAACTTAGACACCAACCGCCAGACCGTCGCCGTCACCGCCATTCCAAAGGCAAAGATGATTGCTTCGAGTAGCGAAAGCGCTAGCCAGGGCGCCGGGCCTAAATAGATGCTGAGCCAAGGCAGTTGCACACAATAAAAGGCAAAGCCTCCGATTAGTCCTACCCAAAGCGAAGACCAAAAACGAAGGTTAAGAACTGAGAACCACAGCAGCGGTAAAGCTACAAAAATTATCGGCCAAAAGCCGTCAGTGGGCCATGCCAAACTAGCTAGCCCGCCGCCGAGCAAAGCCCAAAGCACACGGGCCGGCATTGAATAGATGTTGAATCGTGTTCTAGCCATAATACGAATAAGCCACGATGCCACGTTTAACTTTGTCGACGGCAGCTTTGGCGGTTTGGGCCATTGGCGGCTCAGCAACGCTCGCGATTTGATCTAAGAGGTCGATGATTTGTTTCGACCAGCGAATAAAGTCACCAGGCAGCAAATCGGCCATGTCGAGCACGGTGTCTAGTCGGGCACCAGTTGCCCAGCGATAAATCGGCATTGCCAAACTAAAATCTAGCGGCGGGGTTTGAGGTAGCTTGTGTTGGCGGCTCATCATGTCGAGGTCATGCCAAAGGTCTTCGGTCTCTTGGGCAGCCGACAAAAAGAAACCTTTTGGCACCGGTGGTTCGGCAGCCCCGTCATCGCGACGAGCCTCATAAACCAACGCCGCGGCCATCGATGCCAAGCTTGCAGGGTCAAGTTTCGACCAGACTCCGTGACGAAGCGACTCGGCGATTAACAGGTCGCGCTCACCATAGATGCGCGCAAGCTTTGAGCCCGCATCGGTAATCTCAAGTTCTTCGTGAACGTCTCGGGTGAGATATTCCAAATCAACCAATAACGAACAAATGCGGTCAAAGACACGAGCCACCTGGTTGGTGCGCCCCTCAATCTGATCAATAATGGCATCGGTTTCGCGACGAAGCTTGTGCCAGCGCTCACCCCAGCGTGAGTGCGCCTCACGTTCAGGGCAAGCGTTGCAAGGGTGAGATTTGACTCGGCGTTTGAGCGCGGCAAGTTGTTCCTCTTGCGCGGTGCGACCTTTAGATTGGCGCAGGTCTTTGCCTCGTTGAGCACGAATGTATCCTGATGCCAAGGCGCGCTCTAAGTCGCTGATTTCGCGTCGCATCGCAGCATATTCGGCAAAATCGCCCATGTGGCATTGCATAGACTGCTCAAAACCCACCAGCGATGCTTCGCGGTCGCGAATTCCTCTAGCTAGACCGACCACCGAACGGTCGGCTTGAAACTGAGCAAAAGATGTTTCAAGAACTTCGCGGGCACGTTCGCGGCCAAACGCTGCCACGAGGTTCACCGACATGTTGTAAGTCGGTCTGAAAGGGCTAACCAGCGGATACGTTCGTTTGCTTGCCAAACCAGCGACGATGTTTGGGTCCATGTTGCCCGACCACTGAATCACCGAATGGCCTTGGGTGTCGATGCCGCGACGGCCGGCGCGCCCGGTGAGCTGGGTGTACTCCCCCGGAGTTATTTGCACGCGGCCTTCACCGTTGTACTTATCTAAACGCTCAAGCACTACCGTGCGAGCCGGCATGTTGATGCCAAGGGCCAAAGTCTCGGTCGCAAAAACCACTTTTACTAAGCGCTTCAAGAAAAGCAGTTCAACAACATCTTTGAAAGCTGGCAACATTCCAGCGTGGTGAGCTGCTACTCCCCTCTCGAGGCCGCTGAGCCACTCGAAGTAACCTAGAGCCGAAAGGTCTTCGTCGGGAATGTTCCGAACTTTTTCTTCGACAATGCGACGAATCTCGTTGCGATCGTCTTGATTTGTCAAACGGATGCTGCTGTGTGCCGCGGCCTTCACCGCGGCCTCGCACCCGGCACGCGAAAAAATGAAGAAGATGGCGGGCAGCATGTCTTCTTGGTCAAGAATCTCAACCATTTCGGGCTTGCTCAGGCGTTCGATGCGGGGGCCGTCAAAGCCGCGGCTGCCACCCTTAGCCTGATGCGGGCGGTATGCACCCTTGTTGCCTTTGCCGCCACGGCCGCCGTTTGGCCGGCTAATCTGTTGGCGCATTTTGGTTTGGTGTTTTTCGACTAGCTCGGGATTCACCACGCCAAAACCACTGCCAAAAAGGTCCAGCATTTCTTCGCCGAATAAAACATGTTGGTTTAGCGGCACAGGGCGATGTTCAGAAACGATGATTGCTGTGTCTCCGCGCACTTCATCTAGCCAGGCGCCGAATTCTTCGGCGTTTGAAACGGTGGCGCTGAGCGAGACAACTTTGACGTCACGCGGCAGGTGCAAAATCACTTCTTCCCATACCGCTCCGCGAAACCTGTCGGCTAGGTAATGCACTTCATCCATGACAACGTAACCCAGTTTGATCAGGCTTTCTGAGTTGGCATAGATCATGTTGCGCAAGACTTCGGTGGTCATGACCACGATTTGGGCGTCGCTGTTGGTGTTGGTGTCGCCAGTTAAAAGCCCGACTCGTTCATCGCCATAGCGTTTGGCCAGTTCGGCATACTTTTGATTGCTCAACGCCTTGATTGGCGTGGTGTAGAAAACTTTTTGCCCTTTTTCGAGGGCTAAGTGAATCGCGAATTCGCCGACGACAGTTTTGCCGGCGCCGGTCGGCGCGGCGACCAAAACACCTTTGCCTTCAGCCAATGCTCGGCAAGAAGCTTCTTGAAAATCGTCAAGCCCAAATTCGAGCAGACCTAAAAAGTCAATCAGCGATTGGGGTTGTTTGTTGCGCTTGGCCCGGGCGTATCGCTCGGCTGGGCTTAGGTCAGTTTCTTCGAGCGATGTCATGTTCTAATTCTCTGAGGTTTGCAGCTCAGAGGCTGCTAGCAGAGCCGCGTTGCGTTTGGCAAGATC
>CAISOV010000106.1 GCA_903887175.1 uncultured Micrococcales bacterium | reverse complement strand
GCCCCAGTCGGCTCGTTCGCTCTTCACATAATTTGTAATCACCTGTTGAGCTGAATATTGCAAATCGTTGTGAATGGTAAGAACCACGGTCGAACCATTATGGGCCGCTTGCGTTGTTACTGTGCTTGATGGAATTTTGATGCCATCGACGCCGCGCTCATAAGTTTCTTTGCCGTCGACGCCGGCTAGGCATTCGTTCATGGTTCGCTCAAGACCCGCAAGCGGTGTGCCGTCGGTGCCCAGAAAACCGATTAGGTTGCCCGCAACGGCGCCGTTGGGGTAAACCCGCACCTGAACCGGGTCAAAGAACAGCCAGGGAATATCTAAAGCAACGAGCTGGCGATAAACCGTGGCTTCAACCTTCTTTTTGATGTTCGAATATTTCGAAGTTCCCGTGATTTTTGTCAAGATGTCACTGGCCTTCATCTTTAGAAGTGGAGCCAATTCGTTTGCAACATCTGCGGGGGTCAAGGTGGTTGGCTGACCATTCACAATGCGCGTGATCGGTGTGACAATATCTGGCGCCGCGTTTACGTCATAACGCAAAACGGTGGTTGCGAGCACAACACCGTTCGAATCAATAATGTCGCCTCTTAGTGCGTGAATTGGAACGGTTATTGCGCGCTTGTCATAAGAGATTTTGTCGATGTTTGCGGCGTCAACGACTTGGTAATAAAAAAGTCGAACAAAAGCCAATATTGCGATTAAGAAAATCGCGGCCATCAAAGCGCCGAGTCGACCCGCGTTAGGCGTGTTTTGGCGCATTTGCCCTACCTGAGGTTGACTAGTGAGTTGGCGAAACGGGAATACCGCTTGCAGATAAAGCTATCGCTGGCTGTGCAGCCTTTGATGCAGCGACATTAGTTTTTTGTGCTTTTAAGGCAGCGCTTTTGGCACCTTTAGTGGTGTTTGTTGCGATGGCCGGGTGCAGAGCTGCTGAAGCTGAAGCTGCGGCAGCTGATTTTGCAGCCTGCGAAGCGGCGAGAGCCGCCTGGGTCGAGGCCTGAAGAGCGTTTTTAGTGGTGACTGCAACCAGTGCGGCGTTTGGCACAACGTTCTTGCCAATCTGAACGCCGGTGCCAGAACCTGCAACGGTTGGGTGGCCAATAACTTTGCCGTCACTTAGACGCAAATAAACCGGGTTGGCGTTGGTGACCATTCCCAAGCTTGCCGCCGCATTTGCGAGGTTTTGGTCTGAGCTAAGTGAACGCACCTGCTCGTCGAGAATTTGGTTGGTCGTTGAAAGGTCGCGCATCTGGGCCTTTAGGCCTGCAAGCTGGTATGAACCCTGTTGAATCATGATTGACAGCTGCAAGCCAGCGATGATGATCGCCACTGCACCTAGGGTCAGCACGAATACGGCACGCATTGTGGCTCGACCTAAGAACTTGCGGCTGATGCCCTCGGTAACAACCAAACGCAACGATGGTTGGGCTGGGTTTAACTGGCGCGGTGCGCGACGAATTGGGTTTGTTGAATACGCGATGCTCATGCTGCGACTCTTATCTTTTGGGCTGCTCGCAAGCGCACTGACGCTGCTCGTGGGTTTTCTGCTATCTCTTGGTCAGTTGCCATTTCGGCCCCTTTGACCACAAGTTTTAAAGTTGGTGCGTGCTCAGGCAGTTCAGGCAAACCGATAGGCGCTGACGAGGTGGCGGCACCCATGATGGCTTGCTTCACGATTCGGTCTTCGAGCGAGTGATAAGCCAAGATCAAAATGCGACCGTCAAGGTTCAAAACGCTGATTGCAGCCGGCATGGTGTCGATTAGCACATCAAGTTCACGGTTGACTTCGATGCGAAGTGCTTGAAAAACGCGTTTTGCTGGGTGGCCGCTTGACTTGCCCGGAATAAATGGAATCACTTTTGCAATCACAGCGGCCAACGAAGCACTTGTGGTGAATGGGGCTGCCTTGCGCTGTTCAACGATTTTGTGAGCCACGGCTTTGGCATAGCGCTCTTCGCCGAAGTCTTTGAATATGCGAGCAAGGTCTGCCTCAGGGTAGCTGTTCACAACTTCGGCTGCGGTGCGACCAGTGGTTGAATCCATGCGCATGTCAAGTGGCGCGTCGTAACTGTAGGCGAAACCGCGGTCGGCTTGATCTAGCTGCATCGACGAAACGCCCAAGTCGAGCAGAATCGCATCGACGCCTTCGAAGCCTTGGTCTTCGACAACATCAGCGATTTCGTCATAGACAGCGTGCACGAGACGCGCACGAGCGCCGAAACGCATGAGACGTTTGCCCGCTAACTCGAGTGCGCTCGGGTCGCGATCGATGCCAATGAGTGTGAGTTCGCTAAATCGCTCAAGAAAAGCTTCGCTGTGCCCGCCGAGGCCAAGGGTGCAATCAACTAAGACTTTGCCCGCACCGGTTTCGCCTAGGGCTGCCCCAAGAATTTCGATTGTGCGCTCAAGGGCTACCGGCTTGTGAAGTTCTGAAATGTTTTTGGTCATCACTTTTGCCGACCTTGGGCATTCGTGCCTCTGTCTCTTGACCTGCATCCACCGTTTCTAGCGAGGGGGAAGTTCGCTACAACCAGTGGGTGAAGGTCGAGGGGCAGGTTCACGAGTGCCTAAAGCACCCCTGGCGTCACCTCCTCATCGAGGTTTGCGAATTTCGCCTCTTGGGTTGTTAGGTATTCGTTCCAGGCAGTTGCGTTCCAAATCTCGGCACGCTTGCCTACGCCGATTACTACTAGTTCTTTTTCGAGTGACGCATAAGCGCGCAAGTTTTGTGGCAGGGTAACTCGCCCCTGCTTGTCTGGGGTTTCAGTGCTGGCGCCCGACATCAGCACACGCGCATAGTCACGGGCGTCGCGGTTGGTCAGTGGCGCGTTGGCAGCTGCGTCAAGCACGCTTTGAAACTCGGCGGTGCTAAAGATTACGAGGCAGTTCTCTTGACCGCGGGTAATAACGACTCCCCCGTCAAGTTCTTCGCGAAACTTTGCCGGCAAAATGAGGCGACCTTTTTCGTCGAGCTTGGGTGTGTGAGTGCCTAGCAGCATCTTGAACCCACCTTTCTCAACGTCGAGTCTTTTCTGATCTCATTTCGGGCTTTTCCCGTAATCTCCACAATACTCCACTTTGCTCCACAATCTGCGATATCGCCCCTAATTTTGCATCAATTTGGTAACAAAAGTCAATAAAAATCAAGGATGTTCGCAGTGGAGCAAAAAACCACAAATAACGTCAAAAAATGGTGATTTTTAAGTAAAAACGGCAGTTTAGGCAATAAAAAACCCACCTCGAAGGGTGGGTTGTAAATGAACTAAAGAGAATCGGTTAAAACCGATCGAACCTACTGGTTAGACGCGGCGTGTCGCGGTTGACGCCTAGAAAATGTCTCAGCAAAGACGGCTAGTTGCCGTCGCGCTGATTCCAGCGGTCTTCAAAGAAAGAACCCGAGCGCTGGCGCGATGCCGGCTTGGCAGGTTTCGCGGGTTTGGCCTTGGCAGCTTCGGGGGCTGAACCCGAGGTAGCAAAAACCACAGCAAACAGCATCGCAGCAAAGCCAACGACACCTAAAACGATTAACTGTGTGGCGACACCGGCAATCACTGCGCCCAAGCCAAGAATCAAAAACAAGCCGCCCAAAACTAAGCGACCGCCACGACCGGGACCAAACTGCTGCTTGACCTCGCCCCGCAATTCACGTTCGAGCTCGTCAAACATGCGCTGTTCGTGATCTGACAGTGCCATTTGGCCTCCAATAATGCCCTCGAGGCTGATACAACCCCGTTTCTAAATTCTAACCGCAGACTGCAGATTAGGCTATACGTGTGACCGAACCTAAAACTCTGCTTCAGCTAATTCAAAGTCAACTTGACGACTTTTGTCACGATCGCCGCGGCGAATTCGAAGCAATCTCGCCCGACCTCGTTCCAATGATTGATTTTGCCAAGTCACTCATGGCAGGTGGCAAACGCTTTAGAGCGATGTTCGCATATTGGGCATGGATGGCCTCGCTGCCCACCTCAGAGTTTCAGCAAGACGATAACCAGCGCAAACTTTCGTCAGAAGCCATTATTTCGATCACAACAGCACTTGAGATGTTTCACGCTGCGGCACTCGTGCATGACGACCTGCTTGACCAGTCAGACACCCGTCGCGGTGCCCCTGCGGTTCACAAGCGTTTTGAAACCTGGCATCAAGCGCAGCGCTGGGCTGGTTCACCAGAGCGCTTCGGCGTTGCAGGCTCGGTTCTGGTCGGTGACCTGATGCTTTCGTGGAGCAGTGAAATCTTCGGAAACGCCCTGTTGCACTCCCCCAACGATGAAATCACCACCGCCTGCCGCGAAGAGTTCAGCCGCATGCGAGTCGAAGTCATGGCCGGCCAGTTTCTTGACGTGGTTGAAGAAAACGCTGCTCCATCGCGCCCTATCAACGAAGCGGTAGCCCGTGCAAACCGAGTGATGCTTTATAAGACAGCTAAGTACAGCCTCGAGGCGCCGCTTCTGATTGGTGCCGCCTTTGCTGGCGCCAGCCCAGCACTTCGCCGCGGCTTCTCAAGTTTTGGCATTCCGCTTGGCATGGCGTTTCAACTGCGCGACGATGTGCTTGGTGTTTTTGGCGACCCTTCAGTCACCGGCAAACCAGCGGGCGATGACCTGCGCGAAGGCAAGCGCACAGTTTTGGTAGCTCTGACGCGCGAAACGCTGCCCGATTCTGCCGGCCGAATTTTTGAAGAACTTTTGACCAGTCGTGACCTCGATGCCGAACAAATTGCGTTTTTGCAGCAGGCAATCGTTGATTCAGGTGCTTTGGCTAAAACCGAGCGCATGATTAACGACTTGGCTGACGAAAGTTTGTTGGCACTAGCCGACCTGCCGATTGACGAGACAGCTAAGGCAAACCTCAAACTGCTGGCTGAGCGAGTCATTAACCGCCAAAGCTAAAGGCAGGGTTTCAGAGCAAGAGCAAAATCGCTAGAGCACGCTTGAACGCGCGGCGAGACTAGAGTGCTAAGGCCTGAGCCAGTCGGCGAATCTGCGTTTTTTGGCCGTCAAGCAAAGCTGCCATTGGTGTTTTGCCCAAAGTTGGTTCGTCAGAATACAACCACTCAATGGCGCCCTCGGCACTAAAACCTGAGTCAAGCAACACCAGAATCGTGCCGCGAATGCTAGGTAGCGGTTCGCCATTTTGAATGCAGTCAGCAGGAATCATGAGAACGCCGTCGCGTTTGACGCCAATCAGCGAGTGCTCTTCAACTAGGCGGCGCACGCGACCCAGCGGTTCACCCAATAGGTCAGCGGCTTCAGGAACAGTTATCCAAGCAGAAACATTGGCAAGCGAATCAGTCACACCACAAGATTGCCACACAACAGCACCTAAACGAAATCGCAAGGGTGCTGTGGCACGATATTCACAGGCGCGCTTGCCCGAGCCGTATCACCAAAACGCACATCACACCCACAGCAAAAGAGTTGAGACGACATGAGCCAAATAATCGGTCAAACCGTTGGCGGTCGCTATCACGTTGACTCGTTGATTGCTCAGGGCGGCATGGCCAGCGTGTTCTTGGCAACTGACCTAAGGCTCGACCGCAAGGTCGCGCTCAAAGTGATTCACCCACACCTAGCAAATGACGCGAGCTTTGTGTCGAAGTTCACTCGCGAAGCCAAAATCGCCGCCGCCCTAGCGCACCCAAACCTAATCAACGTATTTGATCAGGGGCAAGACGGTGCACTCGTGTATTTGGCAATGGAGTACATCAAAGGCATAACGTTGCGTCAAGCGCTCGATGACTTTGGTGCTTTTGATTCTGAACAAACCCTAGAGCTGATCGAAGGCGTTTTGGCTGGGTTAGCGGCTGCTCACAAAGCTGGCATTTTGCACCGCGATATCAAGCCCGAGAACGTGTTTTTGGCTGACGATGGCCGAATCAAACTCGGCGATTTTGGCCTGGCTCGCGAGATTCAAAACAATACGACCACCGGCAATCTGATTGGCACTGTGGCTTATTTGTCACCCGAGCTGGTTACTCGAGGTGTGGCCGATGCGCGCAGTGACATTTATGCGGTTGGAATCATGATGTTTGAGATGCTAACCGGGCGTCAGCCGTTTGAAGGCGAACAGGCGGTTCAGGTTGCCTACCAGCATGCCAACGACCGCGTGCCTGCGCCTTCAACAGTCAAGGCGACAATCAGCCCGCTACTTGACGAAATTGTGCTTTGGGCCACCACGCGCGAAGCACACTATCGCCCAAAGAATGCCGAAGAACTACACAAAGTGATTTTGCGAGCCCAACAAGAAATCGGCAGAATTGAGCAGTCCAAAACCGCACGTGTTGCCCGTGACCTTGCGCCAACTTCAGTTCTGCCCGATGACGCTTTGCTCTTTGGCGAAGCTGGGTTTATTGAAGACGGCGACTATGACGTCGAACCCGCTGCTGCTGCAAGCTGGAACTCTGACAACGCCACTGCGGTGCTAAACGATGGCTGGCATGACGACAGCTTTAGCGATTCGGGCAAAGCTGGTGCGGGCGTTGGAGCCACCCAGATTTTGCAAGACTTCGACGAAGCTTCGCAAGAGTTCGAACCGAATGCCGAGCCAGACTTTTGGTCAAGACTTCGTCGCGGTGAACGTCGCCGGGCCTGGTTTTGGGTTGCCCTAACCGCGGCTGTTGTCGTTGCCGGTTCGGCAACCGGCTGGTATTTTGCGGCAGGCCCGGGCGCCCTCAACACGGTTCCAGCTGTTGATGGGCAGAGCCTTGCCAGCGCCGAGCAAACGCTGGCAGCTTTCGATGCAAACCCAACGGTGCTTCAAGAAAATTCGAGCGATGTCGCCAAAGGCAAAGTTACCCGCACAGACCCCGCGAGTGGTTCGCTAGCAACCGCCGGCACCCATTTCAAGATTTTTGTTTCAAGCGGGCCAAAAATGGTTGCGGCTCCTGACCTTTATGGCCTAGACCTCGTTAGTGCAACCGCACGCATTGCTACCAGCGGTTTCACGCTCGGCAAAGTTGACAGCTGGTTCAACAACAGCGAGGCAACCAAAATTTATGACTACAGCGGTTTTGTCGGTGTGGGCAAAGCAAACGACAAAATCGCCGACCACAGTGCGATCAATATCAAGGTTTCACTTGGCCCACTGCCAGTTGTTGCTGGTTTGTCTCAGGATGTTGCCACTACCCTGCTAACCGCGGCCGGTTTGGCTCAGCCCACAGTGACGACAGAATTTAGCAACAGCGTCGCCAAAGGCAACGTGATTTCGCTAGTGCCAAGCGGCAGCCTGCTGGGCGCGGGTTCAAAAGTTCAACTTGTGGTGTCAAAAGGGTCAGAAACGGTGCTAATGCCAACAGTTGTGGGCGAAACTATTGCGGCTGCTCAAAAGCTCTTGACCGACGTTGGGCTCGTGCCCGTAGTCAGCACCAACCAGCTTCAGTCGAACTACGGCATTGCCAAGGTGACATCTGCTTCAAAAAATCAAGGTGCCGCCCTGCATGTGGGCGACACCGTGATTCTAAGCAGCTTCTAGCTTCAGCCGCATTGGGCTGAGCCAAACGCACAGGCTACTTCTTAGCGTTGCCTAGCTCTTCGGCTACCAAAAAGGCAAGTTCAAGCGACTGCATGTGATTAAGGCGAGGGTCGCAAAGCGACTCATAGCGGTTCTCGAGTTCAGCTTCGTTGATCTGCTCTGACCCGCCCAAGCACTCGGCGACATCATCACCGGTTAGCTCAATGTGAATGCCGCCAGGCACAGTGCCCGCAGCGCGGTGAACTTCAAAGAAGCCGCGAACTTCGTCCATCACGTCATCAAAACGGCGTGACTTGTATCCGTTTGAAGTTGTGATGCCGTTGCCGTGCATCGGGTCGGTGATCCACAGCGGGTTCGAGCCGGTGCCTTTGACAGCCTCGACCAGCTTTGGCATGGCCTCACGAATTTTGCCTGCACCCATGCGGGTGATGAAAGTTAGGCGGCCAGGCTCGCGGTTCGGGTCAAGGCGCTCAATCAGCTCGCGAACATCGTCAGGCTGGGTGTTAGGGCCAAGCTTGACACCAATTGGGTTGCGAATCTTTGACATGAAATCGATGTGTGCGTGATCTAGCTGACGGGTGCGCTCACCGATCCAAATAAAGTGACCCGAGGTGTCATAAGGCAGGCCAGTGCGTGAATCAATGCGGGTTAGTGGGCGCTCGTAGTCAAACAACAAACCCTCGTGGCTCACATAGAACTCGGTGGTGCGAAGCTCGTTGAAGTCAGCACCGCAGGCAGCCATGAACTTGATGGCGCGGTCGATTTCGCCTGCCAAAGATTCGTATCGCGCGTTTGCAGGATTATCGGCAAAGCCCTTGTTCCACTCGTGAACTGAACGAAGGTCAGCAAAACCACCAGTAGTGAAAGCGCGAACCAGGTTCAGTGTAGAAGCCGAGGTGTGATATGCCTTGAGCAAACGCTGCGGGTCGTGGGCGCGTGACTCAGCGGTGAATTCGTAGCCGTTCACAGCGTCGCCGCGGTAGGCAGGCAGCGTTACGCCATCGCGGGTCTCGTCATTTGAGCTGCGTGGCTTAGCCATTTGGCCAGCCATGCGACCCATTTTGATGACAGGCATCGATGAACCATAAGTGAGCACGAGAGCCATTTGAAGCAAAGTCTTGACGCGGTTGCGAATGCGGTCTGCGGTGGCGTCAACAAAAGTTTCAGCACAGTCGCCGCCCTGCATCAAAAAGGCTTTGCCAGCAGCAGCATCAGCCAAACGGCTTCGCAACGTGTCAACCTCGCCAGCAAAAACCAACGGCGGCAAAATGCTCAACTCTGCTTTGACGCGCTCAAGCTCAACTTGGTCAAGCCAAGTCGGTTGTTGAACCGCAGGCAGGTTTTTATAGTTGTCTAGACCCGCAACAACAGCAGGGTCTGTGGCAACGTATTTTTCTGGCATTTAGGGTTCCTTGGTGGTTTGGTTGGTTTCGATTTTTAAACTTTATTGCTTGCAGGTTCTGGCTAGCGAGCAGCTAGGTCACCTTGCGGCTCTAGCAGCCTTCTCTTTGACCGAAGAAGCATAGGCATCAACATATTCTTGGCCGCTCAACTTTGCAAGCTCATAAACGATTTCATCTGTCACAGCGCGCAACACAATGCGGTCGCCCTCCATGCCGTCGAAACGTGAAAAGTCGAGTGGCTTGCCAATGACGATTCCCACGCGCAAAATGCGAGGCAGTTTTTGGCCAATTGCCTGAACTTTTTCGGTGTCAATCATGGCAACTGGAATCACCGGGACCTTAGCCTCGAGAACCATGCGGGCGATGCCGGTGCGGCCACGATAAAGCCGACCATCAGGGCTGCGAGTGCCCTCAGGGTAGATTCCCAAAAGTGACTGTTCGGCCAAAACTCTCAAACCGGTGTTCAACGAGGCCTCACTGGCTTTGCCACCAGAACGGTCGATCGGAATCTGGCCGGTGCTTGTGAAAAACCAGCGACTCAGCGCGCCTTTGAGACCTTTGCCGGTGAAGTACTCGCTTTTAGCTAAAAACACGACCGGGCGGCGCACCATCAGCGGCAAAAAGATTGAATCAGAAAAAGAAAGGTGGTTGCTGGCCAAAATGGCTGCACCCGAAACCGGAATATTTTCGGCGCCTCGAACCCAAGGTCTAAATATCACTCGCAGCAAAGGGCCAAGAATGAACGTTTTGAGAAAAAAGTAAGTCACTTCAGGTTCCTTTCTCAAAGCGCACTAGACACGGGCGAGCTAAATTAAGCCGCTAGGCAAGTTTAGCGGTTGCGAGCTTTAAGAGCTAAGACAGTCGCGAAAGCACAAGGTCGGCAGCGCCAACCAAGCCGGCGTCGTTTAAGAACTCTGCCGCCACGATCTTGAGTTCTGGTCTAAAGCCGCGGGCAGGCAGATTAGCGAGGTAAGCCTCGCGAATCGGGTTGAGCAAAAGGTCGCCGGCTGCGCTAACGCCGCCGCCGATGACAACAACCTCGGGGTCAAGAACTGCAACGAGTGAACCAATGGCGGTGCCAATGTAGGTGCCAAGTCGGCGAAGTAGCGTCAAAGCACCTTCGTCACCTTCTTGAATCGCCTGATAAACCTGAGCGCCGGTTAGTTCGCCAACCTCGGCCTCGAGCTGACGCAGGCGGGCGCCTGCTGCTTCGCCCGAAGCGGCGAGCGCTTTAGCCGACTTGAGCAGTGCTGTGCCCGAACCGTAGCTTTCGAGGCAACCCTTGTTGCCGCAGCCGCAAGGCAGACCGTCTTCGATCAAACGCATGTGACCGAGTTCACCAGCAATGCCAAAACCGCCGCGCAACAGGTGAGAGTCAACCACCACTGCCCCGCCAACGCCGGTGCCAATAGTCAACATAACCATGTGCTTATAGCCGCGGCCGGCACCGTGGCGAAACTCAGCCCAGCCGGCAGCATTGGCATCGTTCTCGATGAAAACTGGAATGTCGAGCTTAGCTTCGAGCTTGGCCTTGAATGGCTCGTTGCGCCAACCGATATTTGGAGCGTAAACAATGTTTGCCTGGTCAGCGTCTATAAAACCTGCCGCGGCCACACCGGCGGCGGTGACGTTTTCGCCCTCAGACAGGGTCTTGATCAAGCCAACCACGGCGTCAACAATGGCTTCTGGGTCAGTTGCCGGGGTGGGCACGCGAAGCTCTTTGAGCAACTTGCCCTCACGGTTGACCAAAGCACCGGCAATTTTGGTGCCTCCAATGTCGATACCAACGGCATACATAGTTGAGTCCTTGTGTTGTGGGTGAGTGACGACGTTACAAACTTTCTCAAAAGTTTATCGGTTGAGCACCTGCGTCACCCACAATGGCTAATGCAAACGCGCCAATCATTAAGACAAACTTGTTACCAAGCTGATAGCCAGAACAACCGTTCAAATAGGCGCAAGGCAATACAGTTATTCATAATGCTGATAGCCCCCTTATCGGCAAAGAAAGCGACAAAAACCAATGGCCGCGACAAAGAAGCGCATCGAACCACCACTTGCTTTGGTGGCCGAAGACTTCAACCTTGTCGACATGCTTCTCAGACGCGTCGCTGACACACCAAATTGCCCCCTGTTTGAAAAAGACAACGGTGATGGCACTTGGACTGCGATAGATGCCGCAACCTTTTTGGCCGATGTAACGGCAACTGCCAAAGGCCTGATTGACAGCGGTATCAAACCCGGTCAAGCGATAGGCATCATGAGCCACACTCGCTATGAGTGGGTTGTGCTTGACTTTGCGATTTGGTTCGCTGGTGGCGTTGTTGTTCCCATTTATGAAAGCTCGGCACCTTCACAACTTGAATGGATTCTCTCTAACAGCGAATCGGTTGCAGTTTTTCTTGAAAACGAAAACATGTACCAGCGCTTTGCCGAGGTGGTTGGCAACCTACCGACAGTCAAACAGGTTTGGCGTTTAGACCAAAACTGCTTGGCCGAGTTGTCGCAGCAGGGCGCCAAAGTGAGTGATGAGACACTCACCAAACATTCGCACGTTGCCAAAAAACATGACCTTGCCACCCTGATTTACACTTCGGGAACCACCGGAATGCCTAAAGGCTGCGAGTTGACCCACGCTAACTTCGTTGACCTTAGCTATAACGCCATCAACGCACTGCCTGAGGTGTTGCGCGACTGCCACCGAACTTTGCTATTTTTGCCAATGGCTCACGTTTATGCACGTTTTAGTTCGGTGGTTTGCAGCGCAGCCGGCTTCACTGTTGCCCACCAAGACAACATCAAAAAGATTTCTGAATCAATGCAAGCTTTCAAGCCAGACTTCTTGCTGGCTGTGCCGCGCGTGCTTGAAAAGGTTTATAACAGCGCTGAACAAAAAGCTGAGGCTGCAGGCAAGGGCGTCATTTTTAGGCGGGCTGCCCACGTTGCGATTGAATATTCCAAAGCTTTGCAAGAACAGGCTTTTGAAGGCGGCAAGGGCCCGACTTTGAAGCGTCGCCTTCAGTTCGCGCTTTATAACCAGCTGGTTTTTGGCAAGATTCGCACCGCCATGGGTGGCAATTTGGGTTACGCCGTCTCAGGCGGTGGCCCGCTGGGTGAACGGCTAGGTCACTTCTATCGTGCCATCGGCGTGATCGTGCTTGAAGGTTATGGCCTCACCGAAACCACGGGGCCAGCCATGATTACTCGCCCAACAACCATCAAAATTGGCAAGGTGGGTAGTTCACTGCCTGGCACTGAAGGCAAGATCGCTGACGACGGTGAGATTTTGCTTCGAGGCATAAATCTTTTCAAAGGTTATTGGCACAACGAAACGGCAAACAAAGAATCATTTGTTGACGGATGGTTTAGAACTGGCGACCTCGGCAAAATCGATGACGAAGGCTATCTTTCGATCGTCGGTCGCAAAAAAGAGCTCATCGTTACCGCAGGTGGCAAAAACGTTGCCCCAGCAGTGCTTGAAGACCCGCTTCGCGCGCATCCGCTAATTTCTCAAGCTGTAGTCATTGGTGATCGCAAGCCGTTTGTAGCAGCCATGATTAGCCTCGACCCTGAAATGTTGCCTATGTGGCTTGCCAACAACGGTGGCGACAAAAAGATGAACCTGCAAGAGGCAGCACAATCGCCGCTGGTTCGAAACGAAATTCAGCACGCCATCGACCGGGTCAACCGCCACGTTTCGCAAGCTGAATCTATTCGCAAGTTCGAGATTTTGCCGATTGAACTGACTGAGCTTTCTGGGCACGTAACACCGTCGATGAAAATCAAACGGGCGACAGTTTTGAATGATTTTGCTGACATTGTCGACCGCATTTATGATGATGCCGACTCAAGCTCAGCAGATCAAAAGCCCGCCTAGAACCAAGCGGCGCGCTGAGCCTCTTGGCTTCAGCGAGCTAAAAACCAATCGCTCTCGCGCAGTGCGCGCATCGCCAACTTGCGCTCTTGCGCTGTCAAACGGTCAAGATAAAGCAAACCATCAAGGTGGTCACACTCGTGCTGAAGCGCCTGCGCCATCAAACCGGTGCCGCTGAGTTCGACGAGGTTGCCGTCGACGTCAAAACCTTCGGCTTTAGCACGCTCGTAACGCGGGGTTTTGTGCCACAAACCTGGCACCGAAAGGCAGCCTTCGTCTAACAGCACGATTTCGCCTGCCAGTTCAGTGATCTTTGGGTTTATCAAATAGCCAACTTTGCCTTCAACGTTGTAGCTAAAAGCTCGAATGCCAACGCCGATTTGAGTGGCTGCTACCCCGGCACGACCGGGCAACTTGGTGGTGTCAACCAAATCTTCGACCAGCGCTCGCACTTTAGCGTCGAATTTGCCGTCGGGCCCAGGCACCGCAGCGTCGCAAGGTGACTTGAGCACCGGGTCGCCGAACAAGCGAATCTCACGAACAGTCATTAGCGTCTAGGGTTCGGCAGGTTCAGAACTTGGGCTTTAGCCCTGATTCAAAGCATCAACCACAAATGCGGCCAACTCGCGGGCAGCATCGCGGGTGTGCTTATTAAGGTCGGCAAACTTGATAACCGAACCAGCGGCTAGCGCTGGGTCATAAGGCACACGAACCACGTGGCGAACACGCGACTTAAAGTGCTGCTCGATCTCGTCAAGCTTGACCAGCTGAGTGGCCTGGGTGGCTGTGTTAAGGGCAACTATTGAGTTGCGAACCAACTCACCATAACCGTTTGCTTCAAGCCAGGTCAGGGTTTCGCTAGCCAGACGAGCTTCGTCAACCGAGCCACCTGAAACGATCACAAGGCCATTGGCACGTTGCAAAGTTGGGCGCATTACCGAGTGAACAATGCCTGTTCCACAGTCGGTCAAAACAATGCTGTAATAGCGAGCGGCCATGTCGGCCACCACGTTGTAGTCACCTTCGTTGAAAGCCTCAGACAACATTGGGTCGCTGTCTGAAGCCAAAACGTCTAGGCGAGTAACATCGCGCGAAACCATGGTTGAAAAGTCGTTGAAACCGTCGATAGCGGCCGCGCGGTTCACAACATCTCGCACCGTGAAACGGGTTGACTTGCTGACGCGCTCGGCCAAAGTGCCGCGGTCAGGGTTCGCGTCGATCGCAATCACGCGGTCTTCGCGAACGGTAGCCAGTGCCATGCCAAGCAAGGTGCTGATGGTGGTCTTGCCCACACCGCCCTTGCGGGTCAAAATCGGCACAAACTTTGCGCCACCCTCAAGATTCGCACCAATGCGAGCATCAAGCGCCTTGCGCTCACGAACCTTAGCTGAGTCGCCAAGATTAATGGTTTTTAGAGTTGCAAAATAAAAGAAACGACGAAAGCCGCTCTCAGGGGCTGGGCGGTTGCGGGCACTCTGGTCGAGCAAACGGTCAGCGGTTAGCATAGCTGCAGGCTCAGGCTGATCAAAAGCTTCGCCGCGCAAACTGTCACGGCGGCTGTAGTTAGCACGCGCAAAAACCGCGCTGTTCTCGCTCGACTCAGAAGGTGCCAGGTCTAAAACTGCTGGTTCAGGGGTAATAACAGTGACAACACTTGTGGCAGGAGTCACATCAACAGTGCCGGCGTCAACAGCGACTTCGGCAAGCGAATAGTCATTTTCGGCAGGAGTAGTTTCTTCGGTTGCCGATGCCGGCAAATCTACAGGCCCTGATTCAGGGTTTTTTCCGAAAATAGCCATAGTTGGCCCTCCTAAGCGGTGACGCGAACCGTCGGTGTTGCTGACGGTTTGCTCGCACTAGTTTAGCAAACTTAGCGTTAGCTGCTTATTGAAAGAGGTTTAGGCTTCGATAACCATGATCAAGTCGCCAGCATCAACTGATTGAGTTTTAGTCACAGCTAAACGGCGCACAATGCCAGCGCTGGTGGCCGTAATAGTGG
Source organism: uncultured Micrococcales bacterium (assembly GCA_903887175.1). Lineage (GTDB taxonomy): Bacteria > Actinomycetota > Actinomycetes > Actinomycetales > Microbacteriaceae > Rhodoluna. Next base: position 6,781 of record CAISOV010000106.1, on the reverse strand, counting down.
CCTCCATCTTCATAGCTTCAATGGTTGCAACCGGTTGGCCCACCGCAACCGGAGTGCCTTCGACAACCTGCAACGTAACCACACCGGCAAACGGCGCAGCAACTTGGGCTGGGTCATTCGCGTTAGCTTTTTCAGCCGACACAGTGTTAACAGCAATCTTGCGGTCGCGCACGTTAATCGGTCGCAACTGGCCGTTGAGCGTAGCCATAACGGTGCGCTCACCCTTAGAATCTGGCGAACCGATAGCTTCGAGACCAACAAACAGTTGAACTCCGCGGCTGATTTCGATGATGTGCTCGCGCCCCTGCTCAAGACCATAAAGGTAATCAACAGTGTCAACCTGGTCGAGGTTGCCGTAGGTTTCGCGAGACTTCAAGAACTCTGCGGTTGGAGCCGGGAACAAGAGTCGGTTCAACGTCGAACGACGAACCGCGCTGCTAATGCCCTGAAGTGCCTCAAGATCGTCAGGCGAGACTGGGGTCACCCCGAACTTCGGGTGCTTGCCCTGAAGAACTTTGGTGCGAAAAGGCTCAGGCCATCCGCCTGGCAAATCACCAAGTTCACCGGCCATGAAGCCGATAACCGAGTCGGGAATATCGTAGTTTTGCGGGTTTTCGGCAAAATCGACCGGATCAGCGTTGACCGCAACCAAGTGAAGCGCCAAATCGCCAACCACTTTTGAAGACGGAGTCACCTTGGTTGGTCGACCAAGAATGCGGCTAGCCGCTGCATACATGTCTTCAACACGCTCAAAGTGATCGCCCAGACCAAGTGCAATAGCCTGCTGGCGCAGGTTCGACAGCTGGCCGCCAGGAATCTCGTGGTTATAAACACGACCCGTTGGGCCAGGCAAACCAGACTCGAACGGCGCATAGACGTTGCGCACGGCCTCCCAATAAGGCTCAAGTTGTGTCACAGACGAAAGCGGAATGCCGGTGTCACGCGGAGTGTGGGCTAAAGCTGCAACCAGCGCTGAAGCCGAAGGCTGGCTGGTTGTGCCAGCCATTGGCGCGCTGGCGACATCAACCGCGTCAACGCCCGCATTGATGGCAGCCATCAGGGTGGCTAGCTGACCGCCTGCGGTGTCGTGGGTGTGAAGGTGAACTGGCAGGTCAAAACGCTCGCGCAGCGCCGTGATGAGCTTCTCGGCCGCAACAGGGCGCAGCAGGCCAGCCATGTCTTTAATTGCCAGAACGTGCGCCCCAGCGTCAACAATCTGCTGAGCCAGACCAAGGTAATAGTCGAGCGTGTAAAGCTTTTCTTCGGGGTCTAGCAAGTCAGCCGTGTAGCAAAGGGCTACCTCGGCAACCGCGGTGCCGGTGGCAAGCACAGCATCGATTGCAGGCTTCATTTGATCGACATCGTTGAGTGCGTCAAAGATTCTAAAAATGTCAACACCGGTGGCAGCAGCCTCGGCAACGAAAGCTTCAGTGACCTCGGTTGGGTAGGGCGTGTAGCCCACGGTGTTGCGGCCACGCAAAAGCATCTGAATGCAAAGGTTTGGCATTGCCGCGCGCAAAGCCGCTAGACGCTCCCAAGGGTCTTCACCCAAGAAGCGCAGTGCAACGTCATAGGTTGCACCACCCCAAGCTTCAACCGAAAGCAACTGCGGCGTCAACCTGGCAACATAAGGAGCCACCTGAACAAGGTCGCGGCCACGAACTCGAGTGGCCAAAAGTGACTGGTGAGCGTCACGGAACGTGGTCTCTGTAACAGCAACCGCAGTTTGAGAGCGAAGCGCTTTGGCAAAAGCCACCGGACCAAGCTCTAGCAACTGCTGTCGCGAGCCGGCTGGCGCTGCAGTCTTGAGGTCAGCCTTTGGCAGCTTGACTGACGGCGAAATGTGGTGACCGCGTGGGCCATTTGGTTGGTTCACCGTGGTGTCGGCGAGCCAGGTCAAAATCTTGGTGCCGCGGTCTTGCGAAGGCTTTGCCGTGAAAAGTTGTGGTCGTTCGTCGATAAACGAGGTGCTTAGGTCGCCTGACGCAAAAACTGGGTCAGCCAAAACAGCCTGCAAAAACGAAATGTTCGTTGAGACACCGCGAATGCGAAACTCGGCGAGCGCTCGCTTGCCACGAGTCACTGCTGAGTTGAAGTCACGGCCTACCGAAATCAGTTTCACCAATAGTGAATCAAAGTGTGGGCTGACCTCAACACCGGTTGCCACGGTGCCACCGTCAAGGCGAATGCCGGCACCGCCCGGCGAACGATAGGTGGTGATTTTGCCGGTGTCTGGTCTAAAGCCCTGAGCTGGGTCTTCGGTGGTGATGCGGCACTGCATGGCAAAGCCGTGCATGCTGATTTTGTCTTGGGTTAGGCCTAAGTCAACCAGGGTTTCACCTGAGGCGATGCGCATTTGGCTCTGCACCAGGTCAACGTCAGTGATCTCTTCGGTCACGGTGTGCTCAACCTGAATGCGAGGGTTCATCTCGATGAACACGTGCTTGCCAGCGTTGTCACCCACCGTGTCAACCAAAAACTCGACGGTGCCGGCGTTCTTGTATCCGATTTCTTTAGCGAAAGCTACCGCGTCACGATAAAGGTCTTGGCGCAACTGCTCGGTGATTAGCGGTGCCGGAGCAATTTCGACAACTTTCTGGTTGCGACGCTGAATCGAACAGTCGCGTTCGAAAAGGTGGCTGACGCCGCCGGCGCCATCTGCAAGAATTTGAACCTCAATGTGGCGTGGGCGCAAAACTGCCTGCTCAAGAAACACGCGGGCATCACCAAAGGCGCTCTCTGCCTCACGCATTGCTTCACCTAGCGCACCGGGTAGGTCTTTAGCCTCGGCCACACGGCGCATGCCGCGGCCACCGCCACCTGCCACAGCTTTTACGAACAGCGGAAAACCGAAGTCAACCGACGCCGCGATGATTTCGTCAGGGTTCGAAGACTGAATGCTCGATTTGAGCACAGGCACGCCAGCGCGAATCGCAGCTTCTTTAGCGTGAACTTTGTTGCCGGTCATGTGCAAAATGTCGGCGGTCGGGCCAATGAAGGTGATGCCGTTGTCGGCAGCGGCCTGAGCCAAGTCAGGGTTTTCGCTTAAGAAGCCATAGCCCGGATAAATCGCGTCAGCACCAGATTCGAGGGCGACACGAATGATTTCAGAAACATCAAGATAGGCGCGAACCGGGTGACCCTTGGTGCCAATTTGATAAGCCTCATCAGCTTTTAGGCGGTGAGCCGAGTTGCGGTCTTCATATGGGAACACTGCAACCGTCTTGGCGCCGAGCTCATAAGCGGCTCGAAAAGCGCGAATCGCGATCTCGCCACGGTTAGCCACCAGGATCTTCTTGAACATTCAGTCGTCACCGTTCTGTAAAACGTTTGAATAAAAGGTAGCCTATTGAGGTGCATGTTCTTAGCGTTAGCTCCCTAAAGGGAGGCGTAGGCAAGACCACCGTAGCCTTGGGTTTGGCTTCGGCTGCTTTCGCACGCGGGCTGAGGACTCTTGTTATTGACCTTGACCCGCAATGTGACGCAACCACCGCGCTAGGCGCCATTGGGGATTTTCGCGAAACTAGTGCCGATGTTTTGCAATCACCCCGACACAACGTTGTGCATAGGTCTATCGTAGCTTCAACTTGGTCTCAGGTTCATGCCGGAAACATAGATGTAATGATTGGCAGCCCTAAAGTTTTGATGTTTGACACCCCGCAACCAACATTGAGTGACGTCTGGAAGCTCGAAGAGGGTCTTTCAAAAATCGAAAAGCAGTATGACCTGGTGATCATCGACACTCCCCCATCAATTAACGGTCTAACTCGCACCGCCTGGGTTTCGAGTGACCGAGTTTTGATTGTGACTGAACCATCGTTCTTTTCAGTCGTCGCCTCAGACCGAGCTATGAAAGCCATTGCCGAAATTTCAAGCAAAATCAATAAACGACTCAAGCCGGTCGGTGTTTTGGTGAACCGTTTTCAACCGCAGTCGCAAGAACACCAGTTTCGCATCAATGAACTTGAAGAAATGTTTGGCGCTGACCTTTTGCCGGTGCGCCTTGAAGAACGCGCTGCCATGCAACAAGCTCAAGGTGCTGCCCGCCCGATTCACAGCTGGCCGGGCGAAACGGCTCAGGCTTTGGCGCTGCAGTTTGACTCGGTTCTTGATATTGTGCTGGGGTCGTTTGATGACAAAGCTCGCAACGCTAAACCTGAGTTGACTGAGGTCGAAGCGCCGAGCCGACGCGATCGCAAGTCACAAAAGCTTGATAAGAAAAAAGCTAAGACACAAAAACCCAAAAAACTAAGCAAAGCTGAAAAACGTGCCCTTCGCCGTGAAGATGGGGCCGAAACTGTGGCTTTAGAGTCTTTTGAGAATCAGTTCGCTGAGTTTTTAGAAGAAGGCAACTAAAGCTAGATAGCTTTTTTGCTTTGACGGCGAGCACTGAGCTCATCAACGTCGTCGATGCTGCTGGTGCTGATGTTGATCAGGCTGGCTTCAACCTCGCGCAGCACCTGACCCACTGCAATTCCAAACACTCCTTGGCCGCGACCGACAAGGTCAACAACTTCGTGTTCGGTGGTGAACATATAAACGCGGGCGCCGTCACTCATCATGGTGATGCGAGCTAGGTCGCTGATTCCTTGCGAACGCAGGTGGTCAACTGCAACACGAATCTGCTGAAGTGAAATGCCGGTGTCGAGCAGGCGTTTGACCAGCTTTAGAACAAGAATGTCGCGAAACGAATACAAACGCTGCGTGCCTGAACCTGCAGCACCTTGAACCTGTGGCTGCACAAGCCCGGTGCGATCCCAGTAATCAAGCTGGCGATAGGTGATGCCGGCCGCTGAAGCAGCCGTTGTGCCGCGGTATCCGCTGCGAGGGTCAATAACTGGCAGGCCCTCTGTTACCAGCAGTTCGCTATATTCAGGGGCGCCATCGTTGATCTCTGTCATCGGGGCTCCTTTCTGTTAGCGCTGCCGAAGTTCAAGTCTGATTGACTTTGGGGTTTTCTGCTAGCAAAACTGGCACAAAACTTAAAGGTTCAACCTCAGGTTTAATTGTTGTCGCTATTGCCACTAAAGGCGGTTAATTTTTAAACTCGGCGTGTCGAGCTTTTCAAGCTTGAACTAGTCGTCTGAACTGGCGTCGATCTGGCCAATTTCGCGGTCGATAATCTCGTTGCGAATTGTGTTGAAAAGCTCTTGCAGCTGACGAGCCAAATATTCGGCACGAGCCCGGCTCGAAGTATCTTTGCGGCTCAGCACCGGCTTAATAACACCTTCGATAATGCCAATCTCACGCTCAGCCTCGACACGCAAAGCGTTTAGGTGACGTGGCGTCAGACCAAACTTTTGCAACTCAACCAACGCTTTTGCGATCTCAACATCGTTCACACCATAAGGTGCCGCGCCAATCAACTTGGCATCTTGAGCCGCCGCAACAATGTTGTCATTAACCCCGCTTTGGCTAACCAAGTCAAGGCTGGTTAACTTTTTAGCACGCGAACGCACCGGCTTAGCCTCAGGCAAACCAGGCAAGTTTGGCTGTCGGCCGGCATCAAGATCTTCGAAATACTCTTTGATCACCTTGAGGGGCAAAAAGTGGTCGCGCTGCAACTGCAAAGCCAAACGCAAACGGTCAACCTCAGCCTGGCGAAACTTGCGATAACCCGAATCGGTGCGCAACGGAGTAACCAAACCCTGGTCTTCTAAAAACCTGAGCTTTGAGTTAGTGAGATCACTAAACTCACCGCGCAACAGGTTAAGCACTTGACCAATGGTCAAAAGCTTAGGTTCGCGGCCCCCGATCGGGCTAACAGGTTTGAGCGCAGGCATTTTTTAGTGACCAGCCACCAAATCAACCGGTGACGCGTGAAAAACCAACTTGAACTTGCCAATTTGAACTTCGGCGCCATCGTCAAGCAAAGCGCTGTCGATGCGAACGCCGTCAAAATAGGTTCCGTTGAGCGAAGCCAGGTCTTTGACCTGAAAAGACTTGCCGATGCGGTGAAACTCTGCGTGACGACGTGAAACGGTGACGTCGTCTAAGAAAATGTCGGCATTTGGGTGACGGCCGGCAGTGGTCAGGTCTGAGTCAAGCAAAAAGCGCGCGCCAACTTCGCCGCCGCGACGCACAATAAGCAACGCTGAACCCGAAGGCAAAGCCTTAATGGCGGCTTGCTCTTCAAAGCTCAAAGCTTTGTCGTCGGCTAGCAGTTCGCTGCTAAAACGCTGGGTGGTCAACACCTCAGGTTCGTTATTTGGCTCTGAAAACTCAACCATTTTGACTCCTTTAGAGCCCTAAGTTTAGCTGACTCTAAGATGCGCTTTTTGCGGTTTTAACCACATCGGCAACCTGTTTAACATAAACGAAACCCGCCCACCAATAAAGACCTACGCCCCACAGGGCAAAGGCCCAAGCTAACGGTTTAACAACAAACGCAGCATCAACCCAAATGTTTGCGATTAACAGCAGCGGAAAAGCATATAGAAGCGCCATGGTGCCAGCTTTGCCCAAATAATGCACCGGCAACGGGCCGTATCCGTGCGTTGCAAGCACCGGATAAACCACCAGCAACATACAGTCGCGCCCCAAAACCAAAAGCGCCAACCACCAAGGAATCACGCCTTGAATGCTAAACGCAATCAGCGTTGAAAAGATGTAAAGCCGATCTGCAAAAGGGTCAAGCAACTGCCCCAAGCGCGTGACCTGGTGATAGCGGCGGGCAAGGTATCCGTCGAGAAAATCGGTGATGCTCGACACCGCCAAAATCGCAATCGCCACCAACCCCTGATGGTTCAGCAGCATAATCAAAAAAACCGGCACAAGGATG